>JAKAMV010000891.1 GCA_021812735.1 Chloroflexota bacterium
GAGGCCGAGGAGGATCGGCAGCGTCAGCACCGTCGCGACGGCCAGCCGCCGCTCGATGTCGGCGAGATGCCGATCGGCAAAGCTCGGCTCCTCCGCCGTCGCCTCCTCGCCTCCGATCCGGTCGACCCGCGCGACGTAGCCGGCAGCCTCCACCGCGCCGGCGAGACTCGCGAGATCGACGAGGGCAGGATCAAAGCGGACCCGTCGCAGACTCGGTCGCGAGGTTGACGTTCGCCGCCTCGACGCCGTCGACCTTCTCCAGGAAGCGGGTGATCCGCCCGACGCACGACGCGCAAGTCATCCCCTCGACTGGAAACGAAACGATCTCGAGCGGTCCAGGCGTTGTGGCCATCTCTACGGTGCCTTCGACGCCAGCAGGCCGCTGCGCCGCCAGGAGAACTCGCGGCGCTCGGCTCGGAGCCTCAGGAGTCCCTGCCGCACCAGGATGTAGGCGCCGAATGCGGCGACGAACACGGCGCCGTCGATGCCGGGCACGTGGGCGAGGACGAGCGCCAGACTCACGAGCCCGAGGAGCAGGCCTGCGGCGGACTCCAGCAGTTGCGTTGGCACGCGCCGCGCGCCGATGCGCCGATCGGAGGACCAGAGCCCCCAGCGAGAGGCGGTACAGCGTCCGCCGCAGCAACCCGTGAAGAAGCACCCGATCCGTCCGATCGCGACCCCAAAGAAGATGCCGGGGGTACTTGCATCGAGGAAGGTGCCGATGGGTAGATGGAGGGCCAGCAGCGCGAGCACCGCGACCGGCGGAGCGACGAAGACGAACCCGTCGACCGACCAGCCACCGATCCAATCGCGCCACGGGCCAGGGTGCAGGGCCGCGTACCACAGCTTCGCCGCCACCAGGCTCGCGACCAGCACGATCAGCGAAGCGACGAAGGGCCGACCGACCGAGAGGCCCGCACGCGCGAGCAGGGCGGCCTGGGTCGCGAGAGCGACGATGATCCCGAGGGTTCCCATGGCGGGCCAGATCCCGGGCATGACCGCCGGCCTGCCGACCAGCGGGGCAAGCATCGCCCAGCGCGTCTTCACCGACGCTCCTGCGCTCGTAGACAGGGCCCATCGGCGCCACGACCAGGATGCCGGCGGCAGCGGTTCGGCGCTGATGTGGGGCCGGCGAGCCGTATGTCGGTCGCGGCTGACGGAGCTCACGGGTCGGAACAACTCGCCCGTGACGGTCCACTCGCCGGGTGCGAGCCCGTAGATCCATGAGGTGAGCGACACCGGGCCACTACCGGGCACGACCTGGTCGATCGTCTCCTCGTGGACGAAGGTTTCGCCTGCCCGGGGCGGAGAATGGCTCCCCACGCGTCGCCCCCGCAGACGGACGGTCGCCGCATACGGTTCACCGTCGAGCCCGGGGTC
The DNA here is from genome assembly GCA_021812735.1 of Chloroflexota bacterium. The sequence goes on from JAKAMV010000891.1 coordinate 1,381, forward strand.
GAACCAGTGACTAACGACCAGCGCCTCGGGCTCGACGGCGTCGAGCCGACTGCTCGGCGCCCCCGACGGTCGCGCGTTCGCACCCGTCTCATTCGGCCGCGATCCGGGCAGCGAGCCAGGGCTCGGCCGAAGTCTGGCGCCCCTCGCCGCTGTCCCGGATCGTCGTTGTGCCACGAGTCGCCTTCCTGTCCGTGTCGACCTCGGGCGGCGTGTCAGACCGAGTCGTGTCCGCGTATCCAGCAGGCAGCGAGCGCCCAGAGGTAACTACTACGGACAGTGTAGCAGTTCAGCCTTCTGAGGGCCCTCACGTCCGACTATGGGACGGAACTGGCTTCCGGGCTTCGAGGCGCTCGACGATCCCCAGACGCGACCGTTCGGCAATAACGAGCTCGAAGCCCGCGGCCAGGACGTGCGCGCGCGGGTCGCGCAGCTGATGGTCGCCAAGGGAGCGCACGGTGATCGACTCGAGTCCCGCCTGGAGCACCCGGACGAGGCGGTGGGGGCTCCGGACGTGCTCGAGGAGCAGGAGCCGACCGCCGGGTCGGAGAACCCGCATCGCCTCGTGGACCGCCGCTCGGTCGTCGCGGATCGAGCACAGCGCGAGGCTGAACACGACCGTGTCGAATGACGCGTCCGCGAACTCCAGGGCCTCGGCATCGCCCACGCCGAGCTCGACCGTCCGCCCGATCGCGAGCGCACGCCGCTTCGCCCGAGCCAGCATCCGCGGGCTGACATCCACGCCCGCCAGGCGGACCGCCGGGGCGAAGTAGTGGGCGTTGCGCCCGGTTCCGATGGCCACCTCGGTGGCTGGTGTCAAACGCGCCGTCTGAGACGGCCGATCTGCTGATCCGGACCTCATCCCCGCCAGCCCAGCTGGTGGTCGGCCAGGGCAACTCGGCCGAGGCATCCCGGGCGCCTCGATGAGGGGTCCGTGCGGCCTGGGGGATCGCGATCCGGTCACCTCCCCGCTCAGGTGGCCCGCACCGCCCAGGCGGGGCCGGTCCGGACGAGCCCGAGCACCGCGAGGCGGGCCAGGTTGACCGCCGCGGCGAGGAGGGCGAAGTCGGCGCCCACCCTGAGCCTGCCCCGGACCCGGGCCCGCCGGCCGCCGTGGCGAGGGCGCATGAGATGGGCGATCTTGCGTTCGATCTTGGGGCGGGTGGCCCGGTAGTCGGCGAGCCAGGCCGGGTCGCGCCCGGCCGCCCGGCCGCGGCGGAGCCGCTCCTCGTGGGGTCCGACGGTGATCGTCCGGCCCGCTGTGGACGTGGTGCAGCGCGCGGCCAGCGGGCATGCCGCGCAGGCCGCGCCGAAGCCCAC
>JAKAMV010000212.1 GCA_021812735.1 Chloroflexota bacterium
CGACCCAGCCCGCCACGCGGTGGAGCTCCAGTCCGCCGACCTCGCGGCGATCCTCGACCGCGTCGCGGGCGTCCCGGCGAACGTCCTGGGCTACTCGTTCGGGGCCCGCATCGCCCTCCATCTCGCACTCGACGCGCCAGGAGCCGTGCGGCGTCTCGTACTCGAGAGCCCCTCGGCGGGGATCGCCGATCCCGCCGCGCGAGCGGAACGGCAGGCGGCCGACAGGGCCCTCGCCGACGCCATCGAGCGCGACGGGATCCCCGCCTTCGTCGAACGGTGGGAGGCTTCGCCGCTCTTCGCGTCCCAGACGGTGCTGCCGGCCGCGCGCCGGGCCCGCCTCCACGCCGGGCGGCTCCGCAACCTGCCAGCCGGGCTCGCCGCCAGCCTCCGTGGAGCCGGCCAGGGCGCGATGAGGCCGCTCCACGCGCGCCTGAGCGCGGTCGCCTGCCCGACGCTCGTCGTCGCCGGCGCGCTCGATCCGGCCCTCGATCGTGCCCTCGTCGTCGCCGCCGGCATCCCGGGCGCCCGGCTCGACCTCGTCGCGGATACCGGGCACGCGCCCCATCTGGAGGCGCCGGCGCGGTTCCGTCACCTCGTCCTGTCGTTCCTCGCCGCGCGCGAGTCGCTGCCCGGGGCACTCCGCTCGACGCCCAGCGCCACCCCCGCCCCAACACCGATCCTCTAGGAGGTCACCTGAATGCCCAGCGTCACCTGGACTCCTGCCCACGAGTACCGCGACATCCGCTACGAGCATTCCGGCACCGGGATCGCCAAGGTCACGATCGACCGACCACACGTCCGCAACGCCTTCCGCCCGGAGACGGTGGAGCAGCTGATCGACGCGTTCCGCCGCATCCGGGACGACGGCTCGATCGGCTGCGTCCTCCTGACCGGCGCCGGAGATCGGGCGTTCTGTGCCGGAGGTGACCAGAACGCCCGGGGTGTCGGCGGGTATGTCGGTGCGGACGGGATCGCCCGGCTCAACGTCCTCGACCTGCAGCGCCAGATCCGCTCGCTGCCGATCCCGGTCATCGCGCTCGTGAACGGCTACGCGATCGGTGGCGGCCACGTGCTCCACGTCGTCTGCGACCTGACGATCGCCAGCGAGAACGCGATCTTCGGCCAGGTAGGGCCGCGGGTGGGCAGTTTCGACGCGGGGTTCGGGGTCGGACTGCTGGCGCGACTGGTCGGCGACAAGAAGGCCCGCGAGATGTGGTTCCTCTGCCGCCAGTACACGGCCGCCGAGGCGCTCGAGATGGGCCTGGTCAACAAGGTCGTGCCGCTCGCGGAGTTGGAAGCCGAAGGAGTCGCCTGGGCTAACGAGATCCTCGCGATGAGCCCGACGGCGATCCGCTTCCTGAAGGCCGCCTTCGTGGCGGCCACCGACGGGCTCGCGGGACTGCAGGAGCTGGCCGGCAACGCGACCGGTCTCTACTACACGACCGAGGAGGCCCGCGAGGGCTCCCGCGCCTTCCTGGAGAAGCGGAAGCCGGACTTCTCGCGGGTTCCGCGCCGCCCGTGAACCAGACCCCTCGGTCCGCCCTGCAAACCTGGCTGCTGGCGATCCGGCCCGCGACGCTGCCAGCCGCGGCAAGCGGGGTGGTCGTGGGTCTCGGTGCCGCACGGGCGACCGGCGCGGCCTTCCGCCTCGATACCGCTCTCGGGTGCCTGGCGGTCGCGTTGCTGCTCCAGATCGCGGCCAACCTGGCCAACGACCTGTCCGACTTCCGACGCGGAGCCGACACGCCGGACCGGCTGGGGCCAACCCGAGTAGCGGCCGCCGGGCTGGTCAGCCTCCGCCAACTGGAGGCCGCCGTCGCGCTCGTCCTCGTCGCGGCCGGGGGGATAGGTCTCTGGCTGGCGACCGTCGGCGGGCCGGTGCTGATCGCCCTCGGTGCAGCCGCGATGGTCGCGGCGCTCACCTACACTGGGGGGCCGTTCCCGTACGGGTACCGCGGCCTGGGCGAGTTGTTCGTCTTCCTCTTCTTCGGGCTCCTGGCGGTCGTCGGCACGGCCGAGCTGCAGGCCGGGCGAGTGGAACCGCTGCACGTGCTCGCCGCGCTGCCGGTCGGGGCGCTCAGCACGGCGATCCTGGTCGTCAACAACCTGCGCGACGTCGCGACCGACCGGGCCGCCGGCAAGCGGACCCTCGCGGTGCGCTTCGGCGAGGGCTTCGCCCGGGCCGAGTATGCCGCCTGCCTGGTGGTCGCCTGGGCCACCCCGATCGCGCTCTTGCCGATCGCGTGGGGGCAAGGCGCCGGAGCCGGGGTCGGGCCACTCGTCCTCCTGCCGTTCCTCGCGCTGCCGCTGGCCGCACCGCTCTGGCGTACGGTCCGCTCCGACGGCGATCCGCGCCGGCTCAACCCGGTCTTGCGCGGGACGGCCCGTCTGAGCCTCGTCTTCGGCCTGCTCTTTGCCGTCGGCCTCGCCGCGGGGCCGGCGCTCTCGTGAGCGCGGCGTTGCCTCGACTCGCGCGGGCCGAGGCGTTCCGGGTGCGGGTGCCGTTCCGGCGCCCTTTCCTGACGGCGCGCGGTCCCTTGACCCACCGGACCTCGTGGATCGTGCGGCTTCGCGACGAGGCCGGGGTCGAGGGGTTCGGCGAGGCCGCGCTCGACCCAGCGGCCTCGGCGGTCGAGGAGGCGGAGCTCGATCGTCTGGTTCGCGCGGCGCTGACAGCCCTCGCGGCCGGGGGGCTCGTCGATGCCGGAGACCTCGGGCCGTCGAGCAATCCCCAGCGGGCGCAGCGGGCCGGGATCGACGCCGCGCTCGCGGAGCTGGAGGCGGCCCGCCACGCCGGCGGCGACGTCGCCGGCGACGACGTCGCGGGGGACGACGTCGCGGGAGCGAGCCGGTCGATCGCGGTGCAGGCCACGATCGGCAGTGGCCCGCCGGCGGCCGCGGCGAGAGATGCCGTCCGGGCGGTGGCTGCCGGGTTCTCGACCCTCAAACTCAAGGTGGGGTCCGAGCCGGACGCCCGGCGGTTCGTCGACCAGGTGCGCGCCGTCCGCGGCGCGGTCGGCCCGGCCATCCGCCTGCGCCTGGACGTCAACGGGGTCTGGGACCGCGCGATGGCCCGCGAGCGATTGGAGGCCGTCGCCGACCTAGACATCGAGTACGTCGAGCAGCCGCTGCCCAGCCGTGACCTGGCCGGGCACGCAGCGTTGCGACAGGCGTGCCCCGTTCCGATCGCCCTCGACGAGTCGATCACCTCGGAGCGTGCGGCCCGAGCGGCCCTGGACGCCGGCGCGGCCGCCGTGCTCGTGCTGAAGCCGGCCCGGGTCGGAGGGCCGCGAGCGGTCGCCGCGATCGCCGCGGACGCCGCCGCCGCCGGCGTACCGGCGGTGTTGAGCACGTTCTTCGAGACCGGCATCGGCATCGCCGCCGCACTACGGGCCGCCGCTGACCTGCCGGCCATCGGCCCGGAGCGCGCCCACGGCCTGGCGACGGCGGCCATCCTGGAACACGATCTGTTGACCGCGCCGATCCCGGTGGTGGCCGGCCGCATGACGGTGCCGCACCGCCTCTTCGTCGACGACGAGGCCCTGCGCCACTACGCGCTCGAGACGGTCGAGTGGAACCCTTGACGGCTGGCTTCCTGCTCCCCGCGACCGCGCGATGGCACGCGGCGAAGCGTCCCGACGATCCCGCCCTCATCGACGGGGCCCTCCGCTGGAGCTGGGCTCAGCTGGATGCACGTGCCGACCGGATCGCCGCCAGCCTCCGGGCAGCCGGCGTGGCGTCGGGTGAGCGGGTCGGGCTGCTCGGCGGTACGAGCGCCGCGACCCTGGCCTTCCTGCACGGCGCGGGCCGGGCCGGGGCGGTCGTGGTCCCGCTCAGCGAGCGCCTGGCGGCGCCCGAGATCGCCGCGTTCCTCGACGACGTCGCCGTCGCCCGCGTGGTTGCCGCGGACGAGCGCCTGGCGGCAGCCCGCCGCTTCAGAACCGACGTCCTCCCCCTTGCGGGGCTGCTCGCTGATCCCGCCCCTTCCGATCCGCGCTGGGCGGATCCCTTGGTCGACCCGGAGATCGACCCGGCGTCGCCGGCGGTCATCGTCGCCACGTCCGGCACTACTGGCCGGCCCAAGGGCGCCCTCCTGACCCATGGGGGGCTCGCGGCGAGCGCCGCCGCCTGGCTCGCCGTCCTGCCCCCGGCCAGTGGCTGGCTGGCCGCCCTCTCCCTGGCCCACGTCGCGGGCCTCGGGATCGCCTGGCGTGCGGCGGCGGCCGGCGTGCCGGTCGTGGTTCCGTCCGGCACGTCCCCCGAGGAGCTCCTTGAGGCGCTTGCCCTGCCCCCGGTGAGCCACGTCTCGCTCGTCGCGGTGCAGCTCGCCCGCTTCCTGGACGGCGCCGGTGCCATGCCACCGCCCCCAGGTCTCCGGGCGGTCCTCGTCGGCGGCGGACCCGTGCCGCCGAGCCTCGTGTCGCGGGCGCTCGCGGCCGGCTGGCCGGTCGTGCCTACGTACGGCATGACCGAGACCGGTTCGGGCGTGACGGCCCTGCCGACGGCGGACGCGGCTGGCCACCCCGGTTCGGCCGGGCGAGCGCTGCCCGGCCTGGAGCTGCGGATCGCCCGGCCCGGCCCGGACGGGATCGGTGAGATCGAGGTGCGCGGCCCGGTCCTCTTCGCCGGGTACGTGGGGCGGGCGGCCGAGACGGAGGCCGCGCTGACCCCTGATGGCTGGTACCGGACCGGTGACCTGGGGACGCTGGACTCGGACGGGTACCTGGCCGTCGCCGACCGCCGGCTCGACCTGATCGTCTCCGGCGGTGAGAACGTCTACCCGGCCGAGGTCGAGGCCGTCCTCGTGGGCCACCCGGCGATCGCCGACGCAGGGGTGGCCGCCCTGCCGGACCTGACGTGGGGCGCCGTCCCGATCGCGGCGGTCGTTCTGCGATCGGGCCAGTCCGTCAGCGACCGCGAGCTACGGGCGTTCTGTCGCGCCCGGCTGGCCGGCTTCAAGGTCCCAGCCGCCTTCGTGCGGGTCGCGGCGGTGCCGCGGGCGAGCTCGGGCAAGCTCCGCCGCGATGCGCTCCGGACGATGCTGCTCGCCTGCGCTGCCGATGAGCTCGTATCAGCCGACACTCGACCGGCGCTGCCGTCGCTCCTCCACCTCCGGCGCCCCGACGGCGTGCGCCTCGCCTACCGGCGGCTGGGCGGGGCTCCGGGCGAGGGGCACCTGTCGAGCCGACCGCCGATCGCGCTCCTCCACGCCACGCTTTCGAGCGGGACCCAGCTGGCGCGGCTGGCAGCGCTGCTCGGGCGACGAGCGACGGTGCTGCTGCCCGACCGGCGAGGGAGCGGGGCGAGCCGGATCGCGCCGCCCCGGATCGTGGCGATCTCCGAGCAGGTCGCGGATCTCTTGGCACTCCTCGATCAGGAGGGTGTCGAGCGGGCGTGCCTGGTGGGGCACAGCTTCGGGGGCGTCGTGGCCCTCGCGACCGCGGCTCTCGCGCCGGAACGCGTCGCCGCCGTCATCGCCTACGAACCGCCCTACCTCACCCTGTTGGAGGAGGTCGGGCCCGGCTTGGTCGCCGAACTCGGCGCCGGCGTCGCGGCCGCCTACGCGATGGGCGGCGCCCCGGCCGCCGCGGAGTACTTCCTGCGGACGATCAGCCCCGAATCATGGGCCGCGATGCCGGCCCGCCAGCGCAGCGCCGTGGTGGCAGAGGGCGAGTCGGTGCTCGCCGATGCCGGGCTCGCCGGGATCGAATCGGTCGACCTCGACCGTATCGTCGCGCCGGTGACGCTGGCGACCGGTGGCGCCAGCGAGCCCTACTACGTCCCGATTGCCGACGCGCTCGCGGCCAGGATCCGGGGCGCCCGCCGCGTCCACCTGCCGGGGCTCCGTCACGTCGCCCCGATCACCGACCCGCACCCCGTGGCGGATCTCGTCCTGCACAACCTCTGAGCAGACCCCGGCGCCGATCGCTCGTCCCGGTTCGCTCGGCGGTCGCTCGTCAGCCCTCCGCCGGCTGCTCGCCCGCCTCGCCCGTCCCCTCAGCGGCGCCGGCAACCGGTGTGACAGCCTCGCGCTCGACCTCGGCACGCGACGGCTGGACGTGCGCGACCGGCTCGTCTGGGTCGGAGAGCAGCGTCACCTTCGGCGGCAGCGGCAGATCGCGGACGTGGATCGCCGCGTCGAACGAATCGAGCACGCTGATGTCGAACTCCAGCGTCTGCGGCATGTCGCCGGGGAGCGCGCGGAGCCGCACATGGTCGAGTGTCTGGAGGAGCGTGCCGCCGTGCTTCTCCACGGCCACCGAGGACCCGACGGGCTCCAGCGGCACATCCATCGTCATCTCCTCGGTCATCTTGACGAGGTAGAAATCGACGTGCAGCGGCCGGCGCTTGACGGGGTGCTCCTGGATCCCGTGGATGACGGCCGGGTGGGTGCGCCCTCCGTCGATCTTGAGATCGATCAGCGCATGGCGGCCGGCGCTCCGGCGCAGCGTGTCGAACGCCTTCTCGTCGATCTGAATCGGCTGGGAGGGCTCGCCGTGGCCGTACACGACAGCAGGCAGGATCCCCTCCCGCCGAAGCTTCGCGACGTGTTTGCCTGTCAGCTCGCGTCGGTGCGCGGTCAGTGCGGGTCGTGTCACGGTGGTGTCCTCTGTGTGGCGGGCGACGGACCGGGCGGGCAATCGGCGGGGCGGATGATGGACCCGGTGGCCGACCGTCGCCGCCGCGCCCGGCAAGCGCGCAACGGCGGCGCTACTCCTGCGGTGCGCGACCCGGCGATGGTACCAGACCGCCGGGGTCCTCAGTCCGTGCGGGTTGTACGATTCGCGCCGATGAACGCCACGATCCTGATCGTCGAAGACGAGTACGCCGTCGCACGGGGCATCGAGTACGCGCTGCAGCAGGAGGGCTACGACGTCCGGATCGCCCGCAGCGGCGAGGAGGGGCTCGAGTTCGCCACGCAGCAGGCGCCGGACCTGGTGATCCTAGACGTGCGGCTGCCCGGGATGGACGGATTCGAGGTCCTGCGCCGGCTGCGCGCCGCGGGGTCCAAGGCGCCGGTCCTCTTCCTGACGGCTCGCGACGACGAGGTCGACAAGGTGATCGGCCTGGAGCTCGGCGCCGACGACTACCTGACCAAGCCCTTCAGCCTGCGCGAGCTGATGAGCCGCATCAAGGCGCTGCTGCGGCGGGCGTACGGCGATCTGGCCGATGCGACCGGCGGGCGGGTGATCCGCTTCCGGGACCTGGTGATCGACCTGGAGCGGCGGCGCGTGTCGCGGGGCGATCGCCGGATCTCCCTGACCGCCACCGAGTTCGAGATCCTGCGGCACCTCGCCTCGCGGCCGGGACGCGTCTACTCGCGCCGCGAACTGCTCGAGCTCGTGCGCGACTACGAGTCGTCGCTCGACCAGGACGAGAAGACGATCAACGTCCACGTCAGCCACCTGCGCGAGAAGCTCGAGGACGATCCGTTCGCGCCGGCGTTCATCCTGACCGTGCGGGGTGCCGGCTACGCCTTTGCTGAACGCTGAGGATCCCCTGCGCCTGCTGCGCCGGCTCGGCGTCTGGCGGGTGCTGCCCCGCTCGTTCCGGGCGCGCCTCGCGCTGGTCATCTCGGCGGTGGTCGCCTTCGCGCTGATCCTCGTCTTGGCGGTCCTGCCCCGCCTCCTCGATTCGTATTTCACGCAGCAGGAGACCCAGAACCTGCAGGCCCGGGCAGCAGCCGTGGAACAGCTCCTGGCGGCGCAGCTGCGCCTGACGGCGCGGGGCGGCCAGGTGCCGATCGTCGCGCCCACGAACCCGCTGCGGCTCTCGGACCAGGTCGTCGCGGCCCTCACCGGTGCCGACGAGCCCGACGAGCGTTCCTTCTTGGCGGTGGAGGCGCAGGTGGTGGCCCAGGCCGACCTGACGGTCCAGGTCTACCCGGGGCCGGAAGCGACGGGCACGCCGGTGGCCACGCTCCGGGCGCCGCTGACGGAATCTCCAGGCGAGGGGTTGACGCGTGAGCCGGGCAGCGTCTCCGGCTCGTTCACGATCACGGACTCGTACTGGTCGCAGTTCTCGGGCACGGCGCCGGTGCGCACGGTCGTCGTGACCCTCTCCTCGCCGTACACGCTGCGCGCCGAGACACTGCAGACCCTCTTCACGGTGCTGATCGCCGTCGCGGTGCTCGCCATGGGCGTGGCGGTCGTGGTCGCCTTCATCGTGGCGGACCGGCTCACCACGCCGATCCGGAAGCTGACGCTGGCCTCGCGCGCGCTCGCCGAGGGCGACTTCTCCGCGCGCGTGACGGCGGTCCCAAGTGGCGCCCCCGAAGTCACCGAACTCGCGACCGCGTTCAACCGCATGGCCGACGAACTGCAGCGGTCGATCGAGTTCATCCGGCGCGACCGCGATCGGAGCCGCGAGTTCCTCGCTGACGTGAGCCACGAGCTGCGCACGCCGATCGCGGCGCTGCGCATGTTCAACGAGCTGCTGCAGGACGGCGCGGCCGACGACCCGGCGACCCGCAACGAGTTCCTCGAGACGAGCCGCGTGCAGATCGAGCGGCTCGACTGGCTGGCCTCGAACCTGCTCGAGCTCTCGAAGCTCGACTCCGGGTTGATCGCGCTCGACGTGCGCCCCGACGACCTGCGCACGGTCGTCGAGAGCGCGATCGAACAGGCCCGGCCGACGGCGGACCGAAAGGGGGTGCAGCTGGTGGCCGAGGTGCCATCCGAGCCGTTTCGGTTTCCGCACGATCCGCCCAGACTGGGCCAAGTGCTGGGTAACCTGGTGGGCAACGCCGTCAAGTTCACGCCGCCCGGCGGTCGCGTGACGGTGACCTTGGCACGCACGCGCGAAGGGGCCCGCATCACGGTGCGGGACACGGGCATCGGGATCGACCCGGAGGAGTTGCCGCATGTCTTCGACCGCTTCTACCGCGGCTCGCGGGCCAACGAAATCCGCGCCTCGGGGTCTGGACTCGGACTCGCCATCGCGCGCTCGATCGTCGAGATGCACGGCGGCCGCATCAGCATCGCCAGCCGCGTCGGGCAGGGCACCCAGGTCGACGTCTCGTTGCCGCGCCATCCGCGGCCGCCCGAGGTGATGGAATCTTCACCCCCCGCAGCGTTGCCCGTGAACACGGCCGTGTCAGAGTGACGTCGCAACCTGAGAGCCGGCAGAGGATCGGGCCGGTCGTGGCGTCCCCATGCATCCGATCCGAGGCGACTGCGACATGACCGAACCCAGACCAGACGACACGATCTCGTACTACAGCCCGCCCCCTGAGCCACGCCCAACCTGGTCCCAGGAGGCCTGGAACGCGGCCGCCACCCCCCGCCAGTGGATCGAACCGGAGCCCGGCCCGGTGACCCCGCGTGCGGCCCCGGCGCGCTCCACGGGGGCGGCACTGGTGGTGGTCGCCGCCCTCATCTCGGCCACGCTGGCCTCGGCGGGCACCTACACGGCGCTCGACTTGTCCGGCGCCCTGAACCGCCCGGCTGCCGTCCCGGCCACGAACGCCGGCTCAGGGGCATCCGCCGGCGGGGCTCAGCAGATCGTGACCGTCGATGAGCAGTCCGCAATCGTCAAGGCGGCCCAGGCCGTCAGCCCGGCCGTCGTGACGATCACGACGCAGCAGACGAGCGCCCTCGATCCGTTCTCGCTGCCGGCCACCGGCGTCGGTTCCGGCATCATCTACAACTCGAACGGCTGGATCGTGACGAACCACCACGTGGTCGGCGGCGCCAACCAGGTGCAGGTCCAGCTCAAGGATGGACGGCAGTTCACCGGCACCGTCTACGGCACGGACACGCTGACCGACCTGGCGATCGTCAAGATCAACAGTGCGGGGCTGCCCGCGGCCCGGATCGGTGACTCCTCGACGCTGCAGCCAGGCCAACTCGCGATCGCCATCGGCAGCCCGCTCGGCACGTTCACCAACAGTGTCACCTCGGGGATCATCAGCGCCCTCGGGCGCCAGATCCAGGTCACCGACGAGCAGACAGGGCAGCCGGTCTGGCTCCACAACTTGATCCAGACCGACGCGGCGATCAACCCGGGCAATTCCGGCGGGGCGCTCGTGAACGCGGCGGGCCAGGTGATCGGCATCAACACCGCGACGGCAACCACGGCCCAGGGGATCGGGTTCGCGATCCCCATCAACATCGCCCGGCCCATCATGACGCAGGCGGTGAACGGGCAGAAGCTCTCCCGGCCCTGGATCGGGATCCACTTCACCTCGCTCGACCCGCAGACGCAGCAGCAGCTGAAGACGCCGATCGACTACGGCGCGTTCATCGGTCCACCGGACGCCACGTCGGGCCAGCCCCTCGTCGAGCCGGGCAGCCCGGCGGCGCAGGCGGGCCTGAAGGCAGGCGACATCATCACGGCGCTCGACGGCCAGCGCGTCGACGTGGCACACCCGCTCGACATGCTGCTGGTGACGCACACGCCGGGTGAGACGGTGGAGCTCCAGGTGCTGCGCAATGGGCAACAGCTCACGGTGAGAGTGACACTGGGCACGCGGCCGGCGAGCGCGGCAGAACAGTAGAGTCCCGACCGCGGTCAGCGGCGGCGATCCGCGTCGGAGCGAGTGCGCCAGATCTCGACCTCGGCGTGGTCGATCCGGCCGCTCACCGGCACCTGCAGCTTCCGCACCCGCACGCCGACCTCGTTCACCGGCAGCACACGCAGCAGTTCGTGCGCGATCCCTTCCGCGATCGCCTCCACCAGCTTGAAGTTGGTCGACTCCACCAGCTCGCGCGCCACCTCGAAGGCCCGGCCATAGTCGACCGTCCGCTCCAGGTCGTCGTCGATGCCGGCTGGCTGGAGGTTCAGCAGCAGCTCCACGTCTACCTCGAACGGCTGGGGCTGCGCGCGCTCCTCCTCGGTGTAGCCGTGGCGGCCCCAGAAGACCATCCGCCGCAGCACGATCCGGTCCGTCACCCGCCGGCCTCCTCTCGACCCCGCAGGATCGCGTCGCACATCCGCGCGACGCGCACATTCGCCATCACATCGTGCACACGCACGATGTCGACCCCTGCCGCGATCCCCAGCGCGGTCGTGGCCAGCGTCCCTTCGAGCCGTTCTGCCGGCGGCACGCCGCCGAGCACGCGGCCGATCGTCGACTTGCGGCTCGTCCCCAGCAGGATCGGCCGACCGAGCACCTGGAGCGCGGCGAGGTCGCGCAGCAGCAGCAGATTGTGCTCCATCGTCTTGCCGAAGCCGATTCCCGGGTCGACGATGATCGACCCCCAGGGGACGCCCGCGGCGAGGGCCCGCTCGATCGCCCGCTCGAGGTCGGCGACGACCTCCGGCACTAGGTCGCCATACCGTGCCTCGGCGCGGTTGTGCATCAACACGTAGGCGGCGCCCTCTTCCGCAGCCAGGCGGGGCAGCACGTCCGACGCGCCGGTGCCCCAGACGTCGTTGATGCAGGCTGCGCCCGCGTCCAGCGCCGCGGCCGCCACGCGCGGTTTCGTGGTGTCGACGCTGATCGGGATCGCCGGCAGCGCGGCGCGGATGGCGCGGATCACGGGCACGACCCGCCGCAATTCCTCGGCCTCATCGACGGGGAGGTGACCGGGCCGGGTCGACTCGCCGCCGACGTCGAGCAGGTCCGCACCTTCGGCGACCATCCGCCGGGCCTGAGCCACCGCCGTCGCAACCGCGGCGTCGACCGTCGCATCGGCAGCCGACGCACCCGCGTTGGGCGCCGGTTCGTCGAGTCGGCCGACCGGGCGGAGCACGCCGTCGCCGCTGAAGGAGTCAGGCGTGACGTTGACGATCCCCATCACATAGGTCCGTGCGCCCCACACGAACGTGACCGGGCCGATCTGGGTCTCACCGAGGTCGCGGGC
>JAKAMV010000213.1 GCA_021812735.1 Chloroflexota bacterium
CGTGACGGTCTCGGGGTTCGAGGCCAGTGATCTCGTCGTCGTCCAGCCAGACCTCTCCGCCATCGGGTCGCTCCAGCCCGGCAATGAGGCGCAGGGTCGTGGTCTTGCCGCTTCCGGACGGTCCGAGAAGACACAGCAGCGTGCCATCGGGGATCTCGAGCGACAGGTCTCGCACGGCGGCCACCGACCCGAAGGACCTCGAGAGATGCCTTAGCGTGACGCGGGACACCCGTCACTCCTCTCGCTGTCCAGATGTGAGATCGATTACCCATATCGATTTCACTTGGCCATCCTATCCCGGTCGTCAAGCGCGGCCGACTGTTATCAGATGGTTCGTCAGACCTGTCGATCGAGCGATCCCAGGAACGTATCGACTTCCTCTCGCGGCGGAAACGAAACCTGGGTTCCGATGCGGGTGACCGATAGCGCAGCGGCCGCGTTGGCCGCGCGCACCGCCTCTGCCATCTGGCGACCTTCGGCCAGGAACACCGCCAAGGCCCCGATGAACTCGTCTCCCGCTCCGGTCGGATCCACGGCGTCCACCGGTACCGCTGGCACGTGCTGGCTCGCTCGGGCGGTGACGATGAGCGAGCCGCGGCTTCCGAGCGTGACAATCACGTCGCGGGGCCCGCGCGCGCGAAGCAGCTGCCCCGCGCGCTCGGCGTCGTCGATCGTCTCCGCGGAGTGGCCCGTGAGCATCTGGATCTCGACCTCGTTTGGGACGCAGATGTCGGCGAGCGACAGGAGCTCGTCCGGCAGCGCCGCTGCCGGAGCGGGGTTCAGGATTGTCGTAACGCCCGCGGCGCGTGCGATGCGCAGCGCCTCCAGGGTCGTCTCCACGGGGACCTCGAGCTGGCAGCAGAGGATATCCGCCTCACCGATCTCGGCACGGGCGGCACGGACGTCCTCGGGCGTGAGGCCGAAGTTCGCCCCTGGAACGATGACAATCACGTTCGCGGCATGGTCGTCGACGAAGATCGGCGCCACACCCGAGAACCGCTCGCGATCCACAAGCACAAACCGGGTGTCGATGCCCAGGGAGCGGAAATTCTCAACGGTCCCCTCGCCGAAGACATCGCTGCCAACCCTGGCCACCATCGACACGCGGGCACCGAGTTTGGCCGCTGCCGTCGCCTGGTTCGCGCCCTTCCCTCCGTATCCCATGTGGAAGGAGCTCCCCATCAGCGTCTCCCCGAGGGTCGGCAGCCGTGGGACCCGTGAGATCAGGTCGATCATGCAGCTGCCGACAACGCAGATGCGCGCCTGGCTCGCCATGGGAACTGCTCTCCTCGCGTTCATGTCCGTGGGTGCGCGGGCCGCTCCGTTCAGGAGGCGCCGACCGGACCCGGAAGGACGACGTGTTCCTCCGTGTAGACGTGAATCCGGACTTCGGCGAACTCATCAGCGTCGGCCCCCGCGGCCACCCCGATCGCGCTCTCGAAGGAAGCCTCCATGGCGTCGATGCTCTCCCACCACATCTCGGCTGTGCCGTCGTAGAGCGGCTCCGCCTGCGTGCCCGCAGGCTGCCGAGCGGCAGAGATGTTGATACGGTAGGCGAGCAGCCCCGGCAGCCGCGTCGAGATCAGCGTGTGCTCCTCTAGCCAGCGCCGCTCGAACTCCTTGGGCGTCAGGTGCGGCTTCCGCTTCAGCAACGCGATCAGCTTGACCATCGTGTGCCTCCAGACGTTCCGGGCACGATCGGGTCACGGTGTCCCGGTCGCCGCCGGTTCAGGCCCCGTGTCGGGATACCCTGCGAGTCGGCGGGCTGGCGCTGCCGCTGACGGCGCCAGCCCGGCCGCCAGGGACTGTTCGGCCGGCGGTCCCGCGCACGACCCTCGCACGGTCAGCCGGGTTTCGAGCACGATCTTCCGGGGCTCGGCCTCTGCGGTGTCCTCCATCCGAAACTTCAGGAGGCGCATCGCGAGGACGCCTTGCTCGGTGCTCGGGCGCGAGATCACCGTCAGGGGCGGGGAGGTGAGCTCGGCCAGGGCGAGATCGTCGAAGCACAGAAACGACATCTCCACGGGGATACGGATGCCCAGGTTGTGAATGGCGCGCAGGGCGCCGATCGCCATCAAGTTGTTCGAGACGAACAGCCCGGTGGGCGCGGGGCGCACGGCCAGCAGGCGCAGGGCAGCTTGGTAGCCGCCGTCCTCGCGGAAGTCCGCCACCTCGAGGTAGCGCTCGTCGAGCTCGTGGCCGGCAGTCCGAAGACCCTGAAGAAAGCCCTCGTACCGCTCCCGGCCCGGCGTCGTGTCGAGCGGGCCCGAGATCATCGCGATCCGCTCGTGACCCAGCGAGGCCAAGTACTCCGCCGCCTGCGCCGATCCGTTCACGTTGTCCACGAGCACGACGTCGAAGTCCTGGGCCTCAATCCGCCGATCGATGAGCACGACCGGGACGCGGCGGGCACGCAGCATGAGCGGCGCGTCCGACCACTCCGTCGCGGGGGCCATGAGGATCCCGTCGACTTGCTTCTGCAGCAGCAGGTTGACGATCGTCCTTTCGCGCTCGATGTTCTCGTCGGTGTTGCAGAGAAGCAGGCTGTACTCACCGGCCCGCATGACGGACTCGACGCCCTTCACGACATCTGCGAAGAACGGATTCGAGATGTCCGGCACGAGCACGCCGATGGTTCGCGTGGAGCCCGACTTCAGGCTCCGTGCAAGCTGGTTCGGTCGGAAGGTGAGTGCCTCGACAGCCTCAGCGATGCGTCGCGCCTGGCGCACCCGATTCCCGTTGAGGTATCGGGATACCGTGGCGGTCGAGACGCCTGCCCGGGCCGCGACGTCTTTGATCGTGGCTGGCTTATCAGCGGCAGGCGGGGTGACTGGTACCGATTTCACTGGCATGCATGGTACCCAGCTGCGTCAAGGAGCGCCGCCCCGTTGCGCGCGACGTCGCGGACCGGGCGCCGTGCCAGCATGTGCGCTGTGGGCGGTTCCACGACTGGGCGACCGGAACGAGCGCTCTCATGTGCATCCAGACGGCAGCGCCATTGCAGTGTGGCCGAGCTCGCGCCCTCCAGGTTAGGCACTGTCTGGCCAGCCGAGCGGCGGTCGCGCAGAGTCGACCCAATCACCGTGCTCGAGCAGGAACGTCGTGAGCCCGGCGCCGACCGAGCGCGTGCGTTCGCTCGCCCGGAGCCGTCGGTCCTGAGCGTGGCGTCCGGCGCATACCCCACACGATCACCACGTTGTGGCGCTGCGGATAGCTCGTCGCAGACTGGCGTGTGCTACCCGGGCGCGCGCGTTACGGGAACGTGGCGGCACGACGATCTTGCCGGGGTCAACGTCGGGCGCCGAGAGCATCCTCTATCCAGCGCCGGTCCGGAATCCCACGCATGCCCGCGTCGGTCCAATAGACGCGGCAGCGCGGCGTGTAGTCGCCGGGGTCGACGAACCGAGGGTCGACGTCGCGCCCGTCGATCCGGATCGTCGGCGAACCAGGGAACTGATGGGCCAGCGCGACCTTGGGGTCGGTCGCGTCGATGTCGGCGATCGGCGTACCAGGCGCGCGCTCAGCGACCACGTCGCGCAGGAGCCCGCGCGCGGCCTCGTGGTTCGGGCAGTCGGCAAACCAGAGAAGTTCGATCTGGTGCTGGGTCATTGGTAGGATCTCACCCGCTGCGAGGCTGGCGCGACCACCGTAGCCCGTTAGCCGACGCGCCGCAACCGCTCGCTTCGCCCCCGCGGTCCGTCCACTGGTAGGGAAAGCCCATGCAGCGCATCAGGGGCTCTGCCCCGGCGGCCGGTGACGGGCATCGGCCGCCCGCTGCTCCGGGACGGTTGCGCGCGAGCCCCCTCCCCTGTCCATGAGCGGCTGCCTCAGACGCTGCGGTTAGCCGAGTAGCCACTCCTCGATCACGTGGGTTGCCACTGCCCGGCCGAGGAGTCCACTCGGGTTGTCAGGCCGCGCCTCACGCCCGCCGGGCGCGGCCGCTGCGTGCCGCCAGCAGCGCCGCTGTCGGTGCGTTGCGCGTCAGCGCGTCGCCTCGCGCTCCGCGGCGGCCGCGATCTCATCGTGCGCCCGTTGTACGGGCCGGACGAGCTTGTCACACACCACCAGTGGATCGGCGTCGCTCACCTCGACCAGGCGGTTGGACCGCACGTGTCGCGCGCCCAATCGCCAGCGTGCATCGAGTTCGCCGATGGGCAGGCGTTCGTTGGACACGAGAGCCCACCCACCGAGGCGTTGCACCCACGCATGCACCCGCTCCACGGCCGCGACGACGGCGACAACGCGAGCCAAGAGATCCTGCACCGCCACCCGATCAGCCGCGTCGCCCAGGCGTTCGACCTCGAGCCGGTGCCACTCGTAGTTGGACTCGAACAAGCGCGCGACGGCGCGTACCAGCTCCCCGGTCCGTGCGTCGCGCTGCTCTTCCATCTCGAAGTCCCAGCCGAACGGGAGGTACGGACCGAACAAGCGCCGCCGGACCTCGGTGGCCCGCTCCGGCCGACCCGCGATCGCCCACACCTCCCCGGCCAGCAGCAGCTCGTTGGTGCGCTCGAAGGCGGCCGCCCACTGCTCGGCTTCGCGCGCCAGGGGTGCCGGATCCCCCACCCGCCGCCACACTTCGAGCGCCGCGGTGACGAGACCGCCGCGCACCAGGGCGGCCGCTTCGCGCGCAGGATCATCGACCAGCCCCCACGCGTCGGCGGCGGCCCGGTAGTGGGCCGCGCGACTCCCCTCGCCCTCGGCCGCCCCCGCCAGCGCTTCGTACGCTTCGGCCTGGTGGGCCCAACACGCGCCTGCGCGCGCGAACTCGGGCGTCGTGAGCCACTCCATCGCGGCACGACCCCACTCGATCGCGGCCTGCTCGGGCGGGGCGGCCCGAGCCGCCTGCTCATGCTGCTCGGCCCGCACCTGCGCGCTCGTCATCAGCGCCGATTGTCGCCGATGCCCGGCGAAGGCGTGGGCGAGCGTCACGGTCCGCGGTCCGGTGACCATCGCCGCGGCCATCCGCTGCCGCCGCCCCCTCCAGCGCACTCATCGCGCCAGCCGCGGGTGGCCGGCGCGCGCGGTTCAGCGCGTCGGCGTGGCATCGGGGCAACCCCGGACCCGACGGCGCCGATTGGGCGGTCAGTGGGCGGCAACAAACCCGCTCCGCTCGCCGATCACTCGCCCGTGTAGTCGGATCGCTCCTCGGAGCCAGCCGCGCGCCGCACCAGGATCTGGCCGATCAGCGCCCAGATGCCGTGCCGTCGATCGTGGGCGCGCATCACGCACCAGGGACCGAACCGGAGCAGGCCATCCCGCCCTGGCGCCGCGAACCGATAGTCGTAGTCGCACACCTCGCCCGTGGCGTCGCGGTTGCCGATCTCGAGGGTCCCGATGGTCTCCGGCTCCCCTGCCCCGAAGGGCCGAAGCTCAACCGTGACCCGGATCGCCATCGCGCCGCCTCCGTCCGCCTGTGCCGGCGACCACTCAGCCGGTCGCCCGAGCGGCAGGAGGTTCGGCCCATCGAGCGCCGCGTCAAGGTCTGTGGCGCGCGAACGCAAGCCGAGACGCGGATCAGGCGCGACCCGCTGCCCCATGACCGACCAGGCGGAGGAGCAGGAACCGAGCCCCCGTCGCGGCCCCGTGCATCGCGTGCCGCACCGCCCCCGCCAAGTCCGCCAGGGGCGTCGCGTGCCAGCGCCCGGCGAGGACCGGCTGCGCCAGCAGGACCGCGGCCAGCAGCGTCAGATCGGGACCCGGTTGCCGGGGCAGCGCGATCGCCAGGCCGAAGAGCCAGATCGCCATGCCGGCCAGGACGAGCGCGACCCATTGGCCCTCGTGCGTCACACGCAGCCAGGTCCATGGTGTGTCGGACGGGTCGGACGACGAGTTGGCAGCCCAGGGGGTGCGACCGGCTCGATCCGAGGCGGGAAACACATCGGCGCGGACTGGCACGCCGGCCGCGCGCATCGCCGCCTCGTCGGCCTCGACCGCGGCCCGCAGCGCCGCGGCCGTCCGGCGCGCGCGCCGCAGGTCGTAGTCCACCCGTTGGCGCGGATCGCCGAGCACCGCGTACGCATCGTTGAGGGTGGCCGAGGCGCCCGTGCGCCGCCGGCGGTCCGCGTCGGAGATGGCGTAGTCGGGGTGGACCCGCTTGATCTGGCCCCGATAGGCGAGCGTGATCGCGTGGTCGCTCGCCGTGGGCGGCACCCCCAGGATCGCGTACAGGTCCGGCTCGGGATCCATCACCTTGTCACTCTCGGCGAGCGGATCCAACCGCGCAAGGGATTCGGCCGACATTGACGCCGCTCTCGCCGTCGGCTTGGTTCGCGCAACGCGCTCGCTGGCGGGTGTGGCAGCGGCGTCATGCTGCCGCGCCCAGGTCTTCCCAGGGCGGGCGCTCCAGGTAGTCGGCCGCGCGCCGCAAGAGGTCCGGGTTATCGCGCAGGTAGCCCAGCGCGCGGTTGCAGCGGTCGCACAGCACCCCCCGGATGCGCCCCGTGTCGTGGTCATGGTCCACGCTGATCGATTTCGGCCGCCCGGTCCGCGAGACCGCCGTCTCGGGTTCCCCGCAGATGGCGCAGCGGTGGTAGAAGGCATCGAAGAGCGTGTGGGCCTGCTCGGGCTCCAGGCCGTAGAGGCGGAAGAGCTGGCGTAGGCGGTTGCGCTCGAAGAAGTCCGGGTCAGCGGCGTGTACCTCGCGCCAGCGGCGCACGCGCTCCGCTTCGGCCGCCGCGCGCAACCGACGGGTGGACCGACTGTGGAGGGTCATGCGGTTCGCTCCCTCGTGTCCGTCGCCGACGGCCTGACTGCTCCATCGGGGTGGATCGCGGCGGACGAAAGAGGCTCGGCCAGACCCGCGGGAAGTCAACGATCCACGCACGGAAACGGGGGCCCGCCGTGCGGCTCGCGCGCCTCCTTCGGCTCCAGGGCGTCGCTGTCCCGAACCTGTCCCGGATCGGTCCCCGCCAGCAGGGACCGGCCCGCCACCGCGCGCGCGTGCGCGCGCGAGACCGTCGCCGGGCCGGTCCCGGGACAGTTCTGGGACAACAAGGCCGGGGTCGACCGGACCGCCAGCCGGACAGCGAAACGGCCCTACACCGCGTCGTCCTCGGCGTCCGAGTCGAACCCACCCTCGCCGTCGGCCGATGCGCCGTCGGGGCCCTCCGCGTCGTCCTCGTCGTCGGTCCCATCCGCATCCTCCGGGGCGTCGCGGAGCGCATCGCGGGCCTCGGTCCAGCCGTCATAGGCAAGCCGGCTGCACCGTCCGTCGTCAGCGAGCAGGCCGCGATTGCGCAGCAGGCGCAGGGCAGCGGTGAGCTGCACATTCCCGGGCGCGATGCGCCCGTCCTGGCGGATCATCTCGGCCAGCTTGGCGCGCGACACCTCAATCGGGCCGCCGCCCTCGGCATCGGCGGCAATCTGCGCCCGATACAGGAACCGCAGCGCGGTCAGGGGCTCGAGGCGGCGCGTCTCCACCTGCGTGGGACGCCGAGGCGACGGCTCGTCATCGGCGTCGGGGTCCGGCGCATCGTCCTCCCGATACGGGGCGTTCGGATCGCGTGGCCGACCAATGCGATCGGCGCGCGTGGGCGGGTCGAAGAGCGTGGTGTAGTCGGTGCGCGGCTTGACGGCGGGCGACGCCGGCGGGGCAGCGGCGTGCTCGACCTGGATGGCCGCGTCGCCCGGCACCTGCGGATCGATCACCACGCGCAGCACGCGCCCGGTCGGGGCGTAGGGGCGCTCGACGAGCAAGCGTGCCTCCGCCCGCAGCTCGGCGCGCTTGGCGGCCTCGCGGATGTGGCGCGTCAGCTCGCTCGACAGGTCGTCGGCGTCGTGCTCGCGGCTCAGGAAGAGCCCCTGGAACACGGTGTCCTCGCCGGCCGAGCGAAAGACCCCGCGGCCCTGCACGATGTCGCCCCGAGTCCCGATGAGGCGGGGGCGATCGGCGTCGAAGCTCGCGGCATCGCCGAGCATCAGGCGCCAGAGCAACGCGGTGCCGCCCTTGGCCAGCACGATCCGGGTGTCCGCGTTGGCCAGGATGTCGCTGGGGAAGGTGATGTCCTTGCCCTGGCCCTTCTTGGGCTCCTGGGCGATGAGCCAGACCCGACCGCCCCACTTGCGACCGACCCGCATCACGCGTGCCGCGAGGGCCGCCAGCTCCATCGCCTGGTCGGAGCCGTCCATGGCTTGTTTCCATTCGTCGATCGCCACGAGCACGCGGGGCAGCGCGAGATCGGGGCGCTCCAGGCGTGCCACCAGGTGGTTCCAGGTGTCGAGGTTGGGCACCCCGTCCTCGATCTCGGTGTGCGAGCCGTCCGGCCGGCGGATGGCGAGCGGTCGGGTGAGGAATGCCTGGCGCGCGGTCAGTTCGGCCTCCACCTGCCCGAAGAGCGCCAGCACCGAGGCGAGGTCGTCGGCCAGCGGCGCGATCGCGTGGGGCAGCCGCGCGAAGGGGCCGAGATCCGAGCCGGCCAGATCGCCCAGGGCCAGGCGCACCAGCGCGGGCGACTTGTCGGCGACCTGCGCCAGCAGCGAGGCAACGAAGACCGACTTCCCGCCCCCGCTCGACCCGCCGATGATCGCGTGGGGCCAGGCGTCCGCGTTCGAGATCAGGGTTTGCCCGCCATTGGTCGCTCCGATCACGAGGCCGAGCGAGCTGCGCAGCTCGGCGCGCTGCGCCGCGTACCCGCTGCGGAAGCTCACCTGGTCGGGGACCGGCTCGAAGTCGTCAAGCACATCGATCTGGTAGTCGTGGTTCTCCAGGATCGAGAACACGACCTTGCGGTGGTCGCGCTGTTCCCAGCCCGCGGCAGCCGAGCGCCAGAAGTCGTCGATCTCCCGGCTCGTCCGGCCCTCGAGCGGCGTGCCCCGCAGGAGCCGCGCGTCGACCCGGTACAGCTGGCGCCAGAACGGGCGCAGCCCGTACTCCGGGCTGCGTTCGATCCGCTGCGCGACCCCGAGCTTGCGCAGCCTTGGGGTGGCCCGGGCGAGCGGCTGGTTGGTCGGCGACATCGGATCGCTCCCTTAGAACGGGCTGCGCGAGAACGGGCCGTCGTCCTCGTCGGCATCGCCCGCATCGGTCGGGCCCGGCGGAGCCGACGCGGGGGCGGTGCGCGCCTCGCCGCGGTCGAAGACCAGGAAGGTGCCAACCACCCCGGCGCGCGCCGGATCGTCCACGACCACCTCGGCCCGCGTGTCGTTGGGATCGTGTTCGGTGTGCAGCCAGGCCAAGACCTGCCCGCGGGTGAAGCGCGAGTACGCGGACACGTTGGCCGCCAGGTTGGCGGCCGTGAGCCGGCTCAGGATGTCGTTCGAGATGACGGAATCCGTCCGCAGGATGAACGCGAGATAGTCCGGGCGAGCCCAGGCGCGCGTCAGGATCAGATGCTTGCCGACCTCGGCCACCGGCGCGGCGTCCTCGTCCCCGTATCCGACGTGCGACATCGCGCCGCCCCGCAGGTCACGGGCGTTGCCATGCCGGAGCGCGTCGGCGTGGGCCGCCTCGAGGATCGCGTTGCCGAGCTCGATCAGCTCACCGGCCGCTGGATCGCGGGACCAGAAGTGGGGTGCCGTGAGCGGCTTGCGCTTGGTCACGATCGCTGCGTCCTTGCCCAGCGGCTTCTCGGTCCAGATCTCCGCGGACCCGTAGATCACCGGCTTGTCGGGGTCGCCCGCCAGTGCGCCCCGCAGAAACGCGACCACCCGCCCCAGCAGCGACCCGCTCACCGCCAGCGCCGCCGTCGCGCCCGTCGCCGCATTGGCCGCGTAGCTCGCGGCCGTCCCGTGCATCGCCCGATGGGTGGCGACAGTGGCCGTCGCCGTCTCGAGGGTGACGAGCGGATCGGTCCCCAGGCGCGGGTCCAGGGTGGCCGCACCGGCGACCGTCCAGCGGACGGCGGCGCGCACGATCGGGACGCCCACCCGCACGACAACGCCGGCCGCCCGACGAAGCCACGCCCGGAGCGCACGCAGCGTGGCATCGAGCACACCGGCGCCCGCCGCGGGGACCGCGTGGTCGAGCGTCACGCCCGAGCCGGCCGCGCCACGGCCCGCCGAAGCGGCGCGCGCGCCCGGGAATCCGGCGCGTGCCGGGCCATCGGCGCCCCGCTCGTCCGCCCGCAACGGGGTCGTGGGGTCAGCGCGACCCGCGATCCCTGCCAGGTTGGTGCGCCCCGCCCGGGGGATCGCCACCGCGAAGATGGCGATGCCGGCCACCGCCAGTGCGAGGTTCAGCAGCGAGCTCGTCAGCCGATCCACCCAGGCCAGTGGATCGGCCCCCAGGAGCATGACCAGCGGGATCATCCACACCGCGCAGCGCGCCAGCAGCCGAATGCCGCTGACGAGCCGGGCGGCCGCCAGCCGGCGCGCGTCGCCGGCGCTGAGCGCACCGACGTGCGGCGCGACCAGCAGCACCCCTTCGGCCGCCGCCCACAGCGCGAAAGGCGCCCACAGGATCGCGCTCGCGTCGGGTCCCAGGCGCGCGAAGAGGCCGGCGTCGGGGGCCAGGCGGGGCCAGCCCAGCGCGGCGAGCGCGGCGGCCAGGTACAGGGGGAAGCTGAGCTGCGGGCGGTTCGGTCGGCCGGCCATCGGCTGTCGCGTCGCGTCGTCCATCGTCGTGCTCCCTGGCCCTGCGGTCCCGCGCAGCGGGTCTGCGTGAGGCTGGGCGAGGGGGCGGCGCTGTCAAGGGTTGGAGCATCCGCGAGCAACGGGTAGCGGGTCTGCTGGAGGCTGGGCGAGGGGGCGGCGCTGTCAAGGGTTGGAGCATCCGCGAGCAACGGGTACTGGTGGGCTGCCTGCGTCCCGTCGCCCCATCGCCCGCCCACCAGGGCCCACGCCCCGAAGGAGCCTGCGCCCTCTGGGTCCGAGTACGCCCCGGCACGCCGAGCCGCGGTCGCGCAGAATCAACGGGTCATGGAGCGGATCAGCCCGAACCAGATCGACGAGGCACCGACTGGGCTGTGCGACGGCGTGGCCGCCGGTGCACCTCCCTGTCAGTCGGAGCGCGGGGCGTGGGGTGAGCTGTGCCCCGACTGCGGTACCCGCCTGCCGCCCCTGCCAGCGCCGCTCCAGTCCTGGCACGCCGCCCGAAGGAACGACCCGATCCTCTCGGAACGCGCCCGCGCCTTGCGCTCGCCCCTGCGGCATTGGCACCTGCGCTGACGCGTCGCGCCTGACCCGGCCGGGGATGACCTTGAGAGCGGTTGAGAGGCCGACCCCCGCTCAAAACCCGTCAATCTGCCCGATCTGGGCCGGTTGTGAGAGGCGTTCGAGGCAATCCGCCTCTCAACCCCGGCAATCCGCACCGCTGCGCGCTACCGATCGAGCTGCGACCACCCGCTGGGAGCCTTTTGGTCCGGCTTCTTGACCCCCGGCTGATCGGCGCTCGTCGCGCCGATCGCGTGGTCATGAACGGCGCGAAGTCCGTGGGCCGCGGTCGTGGCAGGTCCGGCCGGCCGGGCGGCAACCTGTCGCCCGGTGCGGGCACCCACGAACGCGCAGGCGCGAGAATCCTTGACGGCTCCGACGACCCACCGATCCTCCGCCATCGGCCTCATGCGCCGGATGGTGGAGGTCAGACGATGGACGCTGGGCGATGCGAGGTGTGCGGCGGGCCGTGTGCGAGGGGCCAGCGCACCTGCTCGCGCCGCTGCTCGGGGAGGCTGGGCGGCCTGATGGGGCGCGGCGGCCGGATCGTGCGGACCTGCGAGCGATGCGGCGGGACCTTCACCACCGAGGCGGCCGAGCTGCGGCGCACGCGGGGCCGCTGCGGGCGCTTCTGCTCCCGCGCCTGCTCCGTGGCCTGGCACCGCGGCCGGCGCTCGGGGCCCGCCTGAGCGCCCGGCGG
>JAKAMV010000892.1 GCA_021812735.1 Chloroflexota bacterium
GGCGTCCGCGGGGCCGACGTGATCTACACCGACGTGTGGGTCTCGATGGGCGAGCCCGAGGCCGTCTGGGACGAGCGCGTGGCGCTCCTCCGCCCGTACCAGGTGAACGCGGCGATGCTCCGGGCGTCGGGCAACCCGACCGTGCGCTTCATGCACTGCCTGCCCGCCTTCCACGACCTCCAGACCGAGGTGGGCCGCAAGATGCACGGGCGCCACGGGCTCGAGGCGATGGAGGTCACCGACGAAGTGTTCGAATCGCCGGCATCGATCGTGTTCGACCAGGCCGAGAACCGGATGCACACGATCAAGGCCGTGCTGGTCGCGACGCTGGCTCGCCCAGAGGCCGGCTGATGCGTGTCGTGGCCGCCCTGGGCGGGAATGCGCTGCTGCGTCGGGGCCAGCCGATGACCGCTGAGAACCAGCGCGAGAACGTCGCCGTCGCCGCCCGAGCCCTGCTGCCGATCGCGCTCGAGCACGACCTGGTCGTGACCCACGGCAACGGGCCGCAGGTCGGGCTGCTCGCGCTCCAGAACGCCGCGTACCGACCCGAGGAGACCTACCCGCTCGACATCCTCGATGCGGAGAGCGAGGGGATGATCGGCTACCTGCTCGAGCAGGAGCTGGGGAACCTGCTGCCGGGACGGCGCATGGCCACGCTCCTGACCCGGATCGAGGTCGCCCGCGACGACCCCGCGTTCATGCACCCGACCAAGCCGATCGGCCCCGTGTACGACCGGACCGAGGCGGAGCGCCTCGCGTCCGAGAGGGGCTGGACGATCGCGCCCGACGGGCCGAAGTGGCGGCGCGTGGTGCCCTCGCCCGAGCCGCGGCGGATCCTCGAGATCTCCGTCATCGAGCAGCTTGTGGCCGACGGGGTGCTCGTGGTCTGCGCAGGAGGCGGCGGGATCCCGGTGGTCTCGGGCCACGGCGGCTACGGCGGCGCCGAGGCCGTGATCGACAAGGATTCCGCGGGCGCCCTCCTCGCCCGGTCGCTCCGCGCCGACGCCTTCCTCATGCTGACCGACGTCGATGCCGTGTACGCCGGCTGGGGGACGCCCTCCGCGCGGGCCATCCGCCGCATCGCTGCCCAGGACCTCGACCCCCGCCAGTACGCGTCGGGTTCGATGGGCCCCAAGGTCGCTGCGGCGAGGCGGTTCGCCGAGAGTGACGGGGGCTTCGCGGCAATCGGGTACCTCGCGGACGCGCAGCGGATGCTCGCGGGCGAGGCGGGGACGATCGTGACGGCGGGTCCGGATCCGGCCCGAGGGGAGGACGCGGACGCGGGGCTCGTCGCCGGGCGACGCTCCTAGGCTCCAGTCCGGAGGCTATGGACGACCCCGCCGCTGCACCGGTCTCCCGCCCGGCGTCGGCCGCGCCGCGCGTCGGCCGCGACCCGGCCCGGTCTCCCGCCGCGCGTCGGCTCCGACCCCAGCGTGAGTTGCGCGGCCGCCCGACCCAGTCATGTGTCGAATCCGGGCGGAGCGAGCGTGGGCCGGGCGCAAGACGGGCGATCCGAGCTCCGCCCGCGCTTGGGGGGCCCGGCAACAACTCCACGCTGAGTTGGCCCCCGTCGCGGTGCGGCTGGAGTCAGGCGTCGGCATAAGGGCCCGCAAAGTCACCGCCGGTACAACGTCGCCATGCCCCGTGAGCAAGTCCATCTCGGCCAGCGCGGGTTCGGCCCGCGGATCGCCGACGTCGTTCGTGAGGCCCGGCGTCTCACCGGCTGGTCCCAGCAGGAACTTGCGGAGCGCGCGCACACCTCACAGGCGACGGTCTGGCGGATCGAGACGGCGAGCGGTTCGCATCTGGACCTGCTGGTGGTCGAGCGCGTGCTCGCTGCGCTCGGCATCCGCGCCACACTCGATCTCGACGCGCGCCACCTCGCTAACCGCCAGCGCCAGCATGACGGCGTCCACGCTCGGGTCAACGGCGCTTTGGGTCGGTGGCTCGAGCGCCGGGGCTGGCTCCTGGCGTCCGAGGTCCTCATCGGGGAGGGCGTGCCGCGGGGCTGGATCGACACCCTCGCCTTCCGGCCCTCGGATCGTTCGCTCCTGGTCGAGGAGACGAAGACCGAGATCCTGGATCTGGGAGAACTCCAGCGCAGCGTCGCCTTCTATGAGCGAGAGGCGTCAGGAGTCGCCCGGAGGCTGGGCTGGGTCCCGCGCCGGGTCGCGGTCCTGGTCGTCGTGCTCGACACCGAGGCGGTGGCAGGTCGGATCGCCGACACGCGAGACGCTTTCCGGCACGCCTTCCCCGCTCCGGTCGCGACCGCGGCCGCGTGGCTCGCTGATCCGGCTCGCCCTGCGCCGGTCGGCTGGACCCTCGCTGCGGCTGATCCCGCGAGCCGCAGCGTCGAGTGGCTTCGCCCGACTTCGCTCACCTCACGCCGGCAAGCGGCCTATGCCGACTACCGCGACGCCGCCCGTCGCCTCCTTCGCAGTTGATAACGCCATGGCGACACAGGTATGTGTCGGACCGCCGGTCCGCGAGCGCGGCAGGGCGGCGAACCTGGCGCTCCGCGCCGCCGCCACGCTCACCGAGGCGCAATCCAACTCCCAGACGAGTTGGCCAGTACGCGACGTTGGCCAGTACGCGACTTGGGCCAGTGCGCGACGGGGCCCGTCCGGCTATGGCCGAGGCTTCGTTCGTGCCGCGATCCGCGCCAGCGCGCCCTCCCAGCCCGCGTCGAAC
>JAKAMV010000214.1 GCA_021812735.1 Chloroflexota bacterium
TCGAGTACCTCGTCGCCTCCTTCGACGAGCTGGTCTACGTCTGACCGCCGCACAGCCGGGGCGCCCTTTCGGCAGGCTCACCCGATCGGGGAGCCGCCGCCCCTCGAGCCGCATGCGCCGCTGACCCGTTCGCCGGCCCTGGCCGGCACCTGGCGGCGTCATCTGCCGACCGGGCCCTCCGCGCCGTCGTCGGAATCCGCCGCCGGCCCCGTGGCGGTGTCGACGCCCCACGGGGCGCGCGGCGCCGCGAGTCGGGCCGCGAGTCGGGCCGCGCGGGAGGAGGGGAGCGTCGAGAGCCACCCGCCGGGTCGCGTCGCGGAGGCTGTCAGGCTCGTCCATCCGTTCCCGTCCCTGCTGGACGGCGCGGTGGTGGCGGTGGTCGCGGCCGTCGCCGGCGCGTCACCGCCCCGTGCCCTGCTGCTCGGGGCCTCGATGGCGCTCCTCCAGTTCGCCGTCGGCACCCTCAACGACCTCGTCGACGCGCCCCGCGATGCGGTCGCGAAGCGCCGCAAGCCGATCCCCGACGGTGTCGTGGGGGCGCTCGCGGCGCGTGGGGTGCTCGCCGTCAGTACCGTCGGCGGGCTCGTGCTGGCGGTGGCCGGCGGACCGCTGACGGCGCTCCTGGCGGCGGCCATCCTCGCGATCGGCGCCTGGTACGACCTGGTGGCCAACGGCACCCGGCTGTCTTGGCTCCCGCTGGCCCTCGGGGTGCCGCTCCTGCCCGTCTACGGCTGGCTCGGGGCGACGGGCGGCCTGCCGCAGGCGTTCGCGGTGCTCGTCCCGGCTGCCGCCGTGGCCGGGGCCGCCTTGGCGATCGCCAACGGGGCGGTGGACATCGAGCGGGATGCCGCCGCCGCCAAGTTGTCGCTGCCCGTGGCGCTCGGCCCGGTGCGCGCCGCAGGCGTCGTGCTCGCCCTGCAGGTTCTGGTGGCCGCGCTCGCTGTCGCCTCCGCGTCGAGGCTCGGGGCGAGTGGGCCCTGGCTGACCATCGCGGCGACGGCGACCCTGGTGCCCGTCGCCGGGGCCCTCCTCGGGCTCGTGGCTGCCAGCCGTGGTCCGGGCGCTCGGGAGGTGGCCTTCGAGATCCAGGCGGTTGGCCTGGGGCTCCTGGTGGTGGCCTGGGTCAACGCGGTGAGCGTGGCCGCGGCCTGACAGAGGGCCTGAAACGAGGTAGGCCCGCCAGGCCTCAGAAGAGGGAGGACGGGTCGGTGCGCACCCGCAATCCCCATGGTCCCACCGGCCGCCCGGGACGACCGTACCCCTAACGGACCCCTTCGCGAGGTCGTTATCCAAGGCATCACGCCGCACCACGGTTGGAGGACATCAGCGTCCATGTCGTTTCTGCAGCAGCGCTTCCGGGGTCTGGGCATCGCGCTCGCGGTGCTGGCGATCTCCGCGGGGGCGGTCTTCGCTGCGGCCCCGTCGATGACCCCTGCGTCGTCGCACGCCGCCAGCGAGGCCAAGAACCTGACCACCACCAACGATCCCAGCGAGTCTCCCGCGCCGTCGGCGAGCCCCTCGGCGAGCCCCTCGGCGAACCCGTCCGAGAGCCCCTCGGCGAGCCCGTCGGCCAGCCCGTCTGCGAGCCCGTCTGCGAGCCCGTCGGGAAGCCCCAGCCCGGACACGCACGGCGCCCTGGTGTCCACCGCCGCGCAGATGCCCACCCCGTCGGGCTTCCCCAACCACGGCGCCTTCGTGTCGTGCGTGGCGCACCTGCACGTGCCGCTGGCAAGCTTCGACTGGAGCACCGTGACGCCCGCATCGTGCGGGATCGCGCCGGCAGGCTCGGCCCAGCCCGAGGCAACGGGTCTCGGCCAGGGGTCGGTGCACTCGGCTCAAGGCAAAGCGCACGGCCAGGGACACGGCCAGGGACACGGCAACTCGCAGCAAGGGGACTGACCCCCGGCCGGATCCCCGGCACAACAACGAAGCCGGCGCCAGTGGCGCCGGCTTCTTCGTGCCGCGGAGGCGATCCCGCCTGCGGTCGGCGAGCTAGCGGTCGGGGTCGCCGCTCCGAACGACCGCGATCGCGTTCTCGAGGCGCAGCTTGGCGATGGTCAGGTACTTGGCGAGGTTCGCCCTGTCCGTGGAGCCGATGGACTCGAGCAGGCGCGGGTCGCGGATCACCCCGAGGAGCTCCTCCACCGCCCCGTTGAGCTGGGCCTTGGCCGCATGCAGGCTGTCGTCCTTGAGATCCTGGTGCGGGACCCCTGCGGCCCAGCCGACATCCGCCGCCTGCGGGCCAGACGTCGCGGCGGGCTCGACAGGGATCTGCGGTGGGGCTGCCGACACCGGGTCCTCGCCGCCTCCGTCCGTGTGGCGGGCGGGACGACCCTCGATCCGCTCCCGGAGCTTGACCAGCGAGAGCTCGTTCCGGGCGACGGCCTCCGCCAGCCGCCTGCGCTTGCGCGGGTCGGCGACCTTCATCAGCTCGTAGGCGTGGGACAGCGTGTCCTTGCGCAAAGACACGAGCTCCCGCACCTCGGGCGGTGCATCCGCCAGCCGGAGCCGGTTCTCGAGGTAGCCCTTGTCCTTGCCCAGCTTGTCCGCCAGACGCCGGATGCTGTAGCCGTGCTCCCTGATCATCCGGTCATACATCACCGCCTCGTCGAGCGGGGAGATGTCCTCGCGCTGGAGGTTCTCGATGATGGAGATCTCGAGCGCAGTCGAGTCGTCGATGTCCTCGACGAGGGCGGGGATCGCCGACTGGCCGGCGAGCCTCGACGCCCGCCAGCGTCGCTCGCCCGCGATCAACTGGAAGCGGTTCTCGTCGATCGGGCGGACCAGGATCGGCTGGAGGACGCCGTGCTCGCGAATGGACGCGGCCAGCTCCTCGAGGGTCGCCTGGTCGAACACGAGCCGCGGATTCTCCGGGTTTGGCTCGATGCGGTCCACCGCGACCAGCTTGACGCCCGTCGAGCGGTGGGTCGTCTCGGGTGAGAGCAGACTGACGATGGCGGGAGACAGCTCCCGCTCCTCGGACAGTCGGCGGGCGGCGGCGGCGCGGAAGTCAGGCCTGGCCAAGCTCGATCACCTCCCGGGCGAGCTCGCGGTACGTCCGTGCCGCGTCCGACGAGCCGGCATACGCGGTGATCGGACGGCCGACGAGCGGCGCCTCTCCCAGCTTCACGCTGGTCCGGATGATGGAGTTGAAGACGTGGTGGTCGCCGACGATGCGCAGCTCGTCGAGCATGTCCTTGGCGAGGTTCGTCCGGCCGTCGAAGAAGGTCGGGAGCAGGCCGAGGATGCGCAGGTCTCGGTTGAGCTTCTGGCGGATCGCGCTGATGACCTTCACGAGGTTGGTCAGGCCCTTCATCGCGTAGTACTGCGTCTGCACCGGGATGATCACGCTGTCGGCGGCAACGAGGCCGTTGACGGTGAGCAGGCCGAGGTTCGGGGGGCAGTCGATCAGGACGTAGTCGTATGTGTCGATGGCCTCGCGCATCGCCTCGCGCAGGATCGACTCACGACCGAGCGCGGTGAACAGCTCGCCCTCGGTGCTGGCGAGGTCGATGTGGGCAGGCGCCACGTCGATGCCGGCGGTCTCGGTCGGGAGGATGACCTCGGCGAGGGTCGCGCGGCCGTCCGCGAGCACATCGGCCATGGACCGGTCCACAGTGTTGAGGTTGATGCCCACGCCGGCCGTCAGGTTCGCCTGCGGGTCCATGTCGACGAGGAGGATGCGTCGGCTCTCCTCGGCGAGGGCGCCCGCAAGGTTGATCGCGGTCGTTGTCTTGCCGACGCCGCCCTTCTGGTTGGCGATGGCGATCACGTGCGTCAAGGGCAGTACCTCGGTGGCGTGCGGTCGTCGATGGGGAGCGGAGGTGGGGCGAATGCTACCTCGCCGGGGTGGGGAGCGGTCCCCGCTTTTCCACAGCCGCCCTGAGTTGTGCACCATTCTGTGGATATGTCGAGCGCTCGCGCCCGCGATGGCGGCGATTCCTGCGCCTTGATTCACGAGCCTTTACCGATCGTTCACGCGCTGATCACGTGTCGGCGTGCGGGCGGACCGCGGGCTCGGGAGGCGGACGGACCGGCCGGATGCCTTCCGGCCCTCGCGTGCGGGCTGCCCCGGGCGCCTATGATGGGGCCATTCCCCGACGTCTTTGTGCAAAGACGGCCTCAGCCCACACGGAGGTACGCCTGGCGTGTCCAGCAACGCGGAGCGGCTCGAGCGGCTCGAGCGAATGCGCCAGGAGGCGCAGCAGGGCGGGGGGCCCGTGCGGACCGAACGCCAACACGCCTGGGGCAAGCTCACGGCGCGGGAGCGCCTGGAGCTGCTGCTCGATCCCGGGTCCTTCGTCGAGCTCGATGCGTTCGTGACCCACCGGGCGACCGAGTTCGGCCTCGACCGACAGCACTTCCTGGGCGACGGTGTGGTCACCGGCCACGGCACGATCGACGGGCGCCTGGTCTTCGTCTTCAGTCAGGACTTCACGGTCTTCGGCGGCTCGCTGTCCGAGGCCTACGCCGAGAAGATCTGCAAGATCATGGATCTGGCCATGAAGGTCGGAGCCCCGGTGATCGGCCTCAACGACTCCGGCGGGGCGCGGATCCAGGAAGGCGTCGCCTCGCTCGGCGGCTACGCCGAGATCTTCCTGCGCAACGTCATGGCGTCAGGTGTCGTGCCGCAGATCTCGGTGATCATGGGGCCGTGCGCCGGGGGAGCGGTGTACTCGCCCGCGATGACCGACTTCACCGTCATGGTCGAGGGAACGAGCTACATGTTCGTGACCGGACCCAACGTCGTGAAGGCGGTGACACACGAGGAGGTGGACTCGGAGGCGCTCGGCGGCGCCAGCGTCCACACCGGTCGCAGCGGCGTCGCGCACTTGGCGGCCAAGGACGAAGCCGAGGCGCTCGAGCAGGTCAAGACGCTGCTGTCGCACCTGCCGCAGAACAACCTCGCCGACGTGCCCATCGTTGCGACGCACGACCCGGTCGACCGGATGGACCCGGACCTGGACGGTGTTGTCCCCGAAGACCCGCTGCGCCCGTACGACATGCACGATGTGCTGCGCCGCGTGGTGGACGACGGCGCCTTCTTCGAGATCCAGCCGCAGTGGGCGGGCAACATCATCATCGGCTTCGCCCGGATCGGCGGCCGGTCGGTCGGGATCGTGGCGCAGCAGCCGGCGGTCCTCGCCGGCGCGCTGGACATCGACGCGTCCGTCAAGGCGGCGCGATTCGTCCGGACATGCGATGCGTTCAACGTTCCGCTCGTGACGTTCGTCGATGTGCCGGGCTTCCTGCCGGGCGTGGCGCAGGAGCACGGGGGGATCATCAAGCACGGCGCGAAGCTGCTCTTCGCGTACTGCGAGGCGACCGTCCCGAAGGTCACCGTGATCACGCGCAAGGCGTACGGCGGCGCCTATGACGTCATGAGCAGCAAGCACATCCGCGGCGACCTCAACTTCGCGTGGCCCACCGCAGAGATCGCCGTGATGGGTGCGGAGGGGGCCGTCAACATCATCTTCAAGGACGCGATCACCGAGGCGGAGGACCCGACGGCGGAGCGCAAGCGGCTGGTGAGCGCGTACGAGGCGGAGTTCTCGAACCCCTACGTCGCAGCTGCCCGCGGCTACATCGACGAGGTGATCCTGCCGCGCGAGACGCGTCCGCGACTCGTGCGAGCCCTCGAGATCCTGGCCGACAAGCGCGACACGAACCCGCGGAAGAAGCATGGCAACATCCCGCTCTGAGTCGCGCCGTCCGTCTTTGTGCAAAGACGCCATTGCCGGGAGCATCCGATGACCATCGAGGAAGCACCGTTCCGGCGTGTCCTCATCGCCAACCGCGGCGAGATCGCCGTCCGCATCATCCGCGCCTGCCATGAGCTGGGGATGGAGGCCGTCGCCGTCTACAGCGACGCCGACGTCGAGGCGGCACACGTGCGGCTCGCCGACCGCGCGGTGCGGCTCGGCCCCCCCGCGCCTTCGGAGAGCTACCTCCGGATCGACGCGGTCATCGACGCCGCCAAGTCGACGGGAGCCGAGGCGATCCATCCCGGCTATGGGTTCCTCGCCGAGCGGGCCGCGTTCGCGCGCGCAGCGGAGGAGGCGGGGATCGTCTTCGTCGGGCCGCCGAGCCACGCGATCGAGCTGCTGGGCGACAAGCTGCACGCGCGGCGGCTGGCTGCCAAGGTGGGCGTGCCGTCCGTGCCGGGCACGCTCGAGCCGGCACCCGTCGACCACCCGGACAAGGTGGCGGACCTCCTCGCAACGGCGCGTGGGGTCGGGTTCCCGCTGCTGGTGAAGGCGGCGGCGGGCGGCGGCGGCCGCGGCATGCGGCGCGTCGTCCGCGAGGAGGACCTCGCCGCCGCGCTGGTGTCGGGGTCGCGGGAGGCGCTGTCGGCGTTCGGCGACGGCTCCGTCTACCTGGAGCGAGAGATCCTGCCGGCGCGCCACATCGAGGTCCAGCTGCTGGCCGACAACGCCGGCCGCGTCGTCGCGCTGGGCGAGCGGGACTGCTCGCTCCAGCGGCGCCACCAGAAGCTGGTGGAGGAGGCCCCTGCGCCTGGACTCACCGAGAGGCAGCGCCGACACCTGCACAGTCTGGCGGTGACGCTGGGGGTGGCTGCCGGGCTGCGGAACGCCGCGACGTGCGAGTTCCTCCACGACCCGGAGGGCAACTTCTGGTTCCTGGAGGTGAACGCGCGGCTGCAGGTCGAGCACGGCGTGACCGAGATGGTGTCCGGGGTGGACATCGTGCGGGAGCAGTTCCGCATCGCAGCGGGCCAGCCGCTGAGGGCCGAGGTCGTCGCCGCCGGGGAGCGGGCGGCGACCCCGTCGGGCCACGCGATCGAGGTTCGCATCTCGGCTGAGGACCCCGCGCGCGGATTCGCGCCCACTCCCGGCCGCGTCGGGCGTTGGGTGATGCCGGCAGGTCCGGGGATCCGCGTCGACACGCACATCGAGGCGGGGGACCGCGTGCCCGCGGACTACGACAACCTGATCGCCAAGCTGATGGTCCACGCACACGACCGCGACGCTGCGATCGACCGCCTCCGCCGCGCGCTCGACGAGACGGAGGTCGGCGGCGTCCAGACGACGCTGCCCTTCCATCGCGTCGTGGCGACCAGCGCGGCATTCCGCGACGGCGACCTCTCGACCGGCTGGGTGGAGGAGCACTGGGACGGCGCGGCCGCGCGCGCGGAGGCGGTGCGGCGGGCGCTGCTGGCAGCCGGGCTCGCATCGATCGCCGCCGGGCCCGGCGCGGCAGGGATGCTCGCGTCGGAGGCGTTGCCATGGGACGGCGGCCCCAGGCCCGCCGGCCGCAACGGCTGGCGGAACGGCGGGCGCGTACAGGGAGCGGACCGATGGCCGATCTGATGACCGACAGCGGCATCGGCGGTGCCAGTCAGGAGCCGCCCCGCCCGGCCGTGATCGACCCGCGCGCCGTGCGGGCCCGCCTCGCGGCAGCGTCCCGCACCGGTGAGGAGCCGGCGCTGCGCATCTCGCCGACCCCGCAGCCGCTGCGCATGGCCAACCCGACCGTCGGCACGGGGCTGCTGGGGGGCGCGGCCATCGCGACCGAGGCGACGCCGGAGCCGGCCGTCCTTGCGCAAAGACAGCCGCTCCTGGACGGCGAGCCCCGCGACGCGGCGATCCGACCGCTCGGGGGCGGCCGATACGTGCTGGTGGAGGGTGGGGCCGCCACCCGGGTCGTCCTCGAGCCGGAGGGTCCGGGGGACGGCGGCAGCCGCGCCCGCGAGGTGCTCGTCGACGGCTTCCGGTTCATCGTCGAGACCGAGGCCGAGCGCGTCGCGTCGCTCCGGGAGCGAGCCAGCCAGGGTCGAGCCGCGAGCGCCCACAGCGGGCCGCTCCAGGTCAAGGCCATCATCCCCGGCAAAGTCGTCGCCGTGTCGGTCAATGTCGGCGACACGGTCACCGCGGGCCAGCAGCTGCTGGTGGTCGAGGCGATGAAGATGCAGAACGAGCTCCGGGCGCCGCGGGACGGCGCGATCCAGCGCGTGGGCGTTGCCGTCGGTGTCAATATCGAGATCGGCGACCTGCTCGTGGTGATCGACTGACGGGAGGGCTGGGTGAACGACGAGGCGAAAGCGTCCGCCGGGCGCGCTGACGACGGCGCTCGCGCGGGCGGAGGAGGGGACCCCGAGGTCGAGCGCTGGCGCTCCACGACCAGGGCGAGAGCACTCGCCGGCTCGGCGGAGCGGAGGACGACGTTCGCCACCACCTCGGAGCTCCAGATCGCCGACGTCTACACCGCCGCGGACGTGGCCGGGCTCGACTCGGCGTCGGACCTCGGTCTGCCCGGCGAGTACCCGTTCACGCGGGGCGTCCAGCCCACGATGTACCGCTCGCGCTTCTGGACGATGCGCCAGTATGCGGGGTTCGCCACGGCCGCCGAGACCAACGAGCGGTTCCGCTACCTGCTCGAACAGGGGCAGACGGGCCTCTCGGTCGCCTTCGACCTGCCCACCCAGATGGGCTTCGACTCGGACGCCCCCGAGGCCGAGGGCGAGGTGGGGCGGGTGGGCGTGCCCGTGAGCTCGCTCGCGGACATGGAGGCCCTGTTCGACCGGATCCCGCTGGGCGAGGTCAGCACGTCGATGACGATCAACGCCACGGCGCCGGTGCTGCTGGCGCTGTACGTGGCGGCCGCCGGGCGGCAGGGCGTCGAGCGGGGGAGCGTCTCGGGGACCACCCAGAACGACATCCTCAAGGAGTACATCGCGCGCGGCACCTGGATCTACCCGCCGCGCCAGTCCATGCGCCTGGTGACTGACGTGTTCGAGTTCGCCTCCCGCGAGCTCCCCAAGTGGAACACGATCAGCATCAGCGGCTACCACATGCGCGAGGCCGGCGCGACCGCCGCCCAAGAGCTGGCGTTCACGCTCGCCGACGGCATCGCCTACGTGGAGGCGGCCGCGGCGCGCGGCCTTGCGGTGGACGATTTCGGGCCGCGGCTGTCGTTCTTCTTCGCGGCCTGGTCGGAGTTGTTCGAGGAGGTGGCCAAGTTCCGGGCAGCCCGCCGGATGTGGGCGCGCATCATGAAGGAGCGGTTCGGTGCGCGGAACCCCAAGTCGATGATGTGCCGCTTCCACACCCAGACCGCCGGCTCGTCGCTCACCGCCCAGGCCATCGACAACAACGTCGTGCGCACCACGCTGCAGGCGCTGGCCGCCGTCCTGGGCGGAACCCAGAGTCTCCACACGAATTCCCGGGACGAGGCGCTTGCGCTCCCCACCGCCGAGTCGGCGCGGCTGGCGCTCCGCACGCAGCAGATCCTCGCCCACGAGGCGGGGGTCACCGAGACCCCCGACCCGCTGGCCGGCAGCTGGTTCGTGGAGTCGCTCACCAACGAGCTCGAGGCCGCCGCCACAGCTTACCTGGCCGAGATCGACGCGATGGGCGGCACGCTCGCCGCCATCGAGTCCGGCTTCCAGCAGCGCCAGATCCAGGAGTCGGCGTACCGTGTCCAGCGCGAGATCGAGCGCGGCGACCGGATCGTGGTGGGCGTGAACCGGTTCCGCGACGACGAGCCGGGCGCGCGGCCCGCGATCCTGCGGATCGACCCCGAGGGCGAGCGCCGACAGGTGGCCGGGCTCCGCCGCGTGCGCGCCGAGCGCGACCCGGCGGCATGGACCGCGACCCTGGCCCGGCTCGAGGACGCCGCTCGCGGCGAGGAGAACCTGATGCCGGCGATCATCGAGGCTGTTGCCGCGTACGCCACGGTGGGGGAGATCGCCGACCGCCTGCGCTCGGTGTGGGGTGTGCACCGCGAGCTGATCACGGTCTGAGGAGGGACCGCCATGACTGATCCGATCGCGAGCTTCCCCGACCACATCCGCCGGCTCGGCCGCATCCACCACATTGCCCTCGTCGTGCGCGACATCGAGGCGTCGCTGGCGCTGTGGCGGGACACGCTCGGCCTGCCCGTGGAGCTCATCCTGCCGATCGAGCACGACCGCGTGACCATCGCGTTCCTGCCGGTGGGCGAGAGCAAGGTCGAGCTCGTCCAGCCCACGGACGACAGCACTGGCGTCGCCCGCTTCCTCGCGAACAAGGGCGAGGGGTTCCACCACGTCTGCTTCGAGGTGCCCAACATCGCGGAGACGCTCGTGCGCCTGGAGATGGACGGCATCGAGCTGATCGACACGGCCGCCCGGAAGGGAGCCGAGGGCCCGGTGGCATTCCTGCACCCGCGCTCCTGTCAGGGCGTCCTCGTGGAGCTGATCGAGGCCCCGGGCGGGCCCGCTTGGCGAACGCTCGGGTACGCGGTGGCGCCAGGCGAGCCCTGAGCCGACCGGCGCGGCGCGCGCCCCTGGCGCCCCGCGGCCAACGCGTCTTTGCGCACAGACACCACCTCGGTGCGACTAGGCGAGGGTCGTGTGACGCGCCGGTCACCGCCCGCGGAGCATCGCCCCGGCCAGGCGCCAGCCCGCCAGCGTCCCGGCCAGGAGCAGCGCCTGCCGCCAGATCCAGGCGTGCCCACCGGGGTCGTCCGCGCCCGCCTCGAGGGGCGAGCCGTCTCGCATCCGGATCCGGATCAGCGGCACGTAGCCGAGGGCGTCGAGGATGTCCTCGTCGGGGGCGGTCCACGGGTTGCCGACGACCATCATCGCGGGGATGCCGGTCGCCCGGACCAGGCGCGGGATGACGCGGGCCCTGACAGCCGGGTCGAGGACCTCCTCGGCCGTTCCCGCGAGTCGGCGTCCCGGCAGCCGGACCTCGACGGCGGGATCCGCCAGCAGATTGCGGTACCACTCCGTGCGCCGCCCGAACCCGGCCAGCACCCAGACGGCGTCTTCGGCCAGCAGGTAGTTGAGTGGCGTGTCGCGCATCCGGCCACTCTTGCGGCCGCGGACGCGCAGGACCAGGATCCAGCCGCCGAACGGGGTGGACACCCACGCCCCGAGGCCCGCCCGGTGGGCCGGCAGCATGAACCACCGGTTGAGCGCCTTGAACGCCTTGCGGAGGTACGGCTCGGCGAGCGCCCAGCCCCTTCCCGAGGGCGGCTCCGCGAGCGGCGGGAACGCTGCGGCTGCTGGATGTCCAGCCATGTGCACCTCCCCGGGTCGGCCGCCCGCGGTCGGGTCCGTGGGGCGGCCCACGGCGGAACCCGGCGGCGGGGCGTCAGCCCCGGTAGCCGGCCTCCCGCAGCAGCTTCGGCAGCTCGGTGGGGGAGCCCGCGACGCGGAACCCGGCCGCCTCGAGCGCCGCCACCTTGGACGCCGCCGTGCCCTTGCCGCCGGAGATGATGGCGCCCGCGTGGCCCATGCGCTTCCCCTCGGGCGCGGTGCGCCCGGCGATGAACGCAACCTTGGGCATGTCGGGCAGGTGCTCGGCCGCCCAGGCCGCCGCCTCCTCCTCGGCCGAGCCGCCGATCTCGCCGATCAGCACCAGCGCGTCGGTCTCCGGGTCCTGGGCGAACAGCCGCAGGACGTCGATGTGCTGCGTGCCGATCACCGGGTCGCCGCCGATGCCCACGCACGTGGACTGGCCGAGGCCGGCGTCGGTCATCGCCTGCACCGCCTCGTAGGTGAGGGTGCCCGACCGGGACACCACGCCCACGCTGCCCTCGCGGTGGATGGAGCCCGGGATGATGCCCACCTTGGCCCGGCCCGGCGAGGTGGCGCCCGGGCAGTTGGGCCCGATGAGCCGGGCGCCGGCGAGCCGGACCGCCTCGACCACCGGGATCATGTCCAGCGCCGGGATGCCCTCGGTGATGCAGAAGATCACCTTGATGCCGGCGGCGGCCGCCTCGAGGACGGCGTCCGGCGCACCGCCGGCGGGCACGAAGATGCACGACGTGTTG
>JAKAMV010000215.1 GCA_021812735.1 Chloroflexota bacterium
GCGAAGCTCGGGCCGCGGACGGCTGGCGTCGACTACCTGTACCCGCGGCGCCGGCCCGGATCGGCGCGGTCCTAGCGTGGGCGCGCGCTCGGCCGCCGCGCCCGGCGGGACGCTGTTCGTCGTCGCGACGCCGATCGGGAACCTGGGCGACGTCACGCTCCGGGCGCTCGAGGTGCTCCGCGCCGTGCCCCTGATCGCGGCCGAGGACACGCGGGTCACGCGGCGCCTGCTCGACCGCTACGAGATTCCCACGCGGACGGTGTCCTACCGCGTGCAGAGCGGGCCGGCCCGCGAGCGCGAGCTGGTGGAGCACCTCTCGGGCGGCGCCGACCTCGCGCTGGTCACCGACGCCGGGACGCCCGTGGTGTCCGACCCGGGCGAGGGCCTGGTCGCGGCGTGGGCGTCGCAGGGCGGCGCGGTCGTGGCGATCCCGGGCGCATCGGCGGTGCTCGCGGCCATCGCCTCGAGCGGGCTCGCCGGGCCGCGCTGGTCGTTCGAGGGGTTCCTGCCGCGCTCGGGACGCGAGCGGAAGGAGCGGCTGGCGGCGATCGCCGCCGACGAGCGGGGGGCGGTCCTCTACGAGGCGCCGAACCGGCTTGCGGCGACCCTGCGCGACCTCGCGTCCGCTTGCGGCGCCGACCGCCCGGGCGCGGTCTGCCGCGAGCTGACCAAGCTCCACGAGCGGGTCGCCCGGGGCACGCTGGGCGAGCTGGCCGCGCAGGCCGCCGACGGCACGATCCCGGCCCGCGGCGAGGTCGTGGTCGTCGTGGGGTGGGGGAGCGGATCGACGGTGGCGGCCGCCGCGGACCGGGACGCCGTGGACGCGCTCGCTTGGGCACGGGCAGAGGTCGAGCGGCTGGTGGCGTCGGGCATGGCACGCGGCGAGGCTGCCCGGCGCGTGGCCGCCGCGACGGGGATCCCGCGGCGCTCGCTGTACGGGACTGCGGCAGGCTGATGAGGAACGGCGCGGGCCGGCTCCCCGTGCGTGCGCCGACGAGGAGGGCGCCGGCGAGCGGCTGAATCCCGACCGCCCGGTCGGGCGGGTCGCGGTGCGGGGACGCACCGGCTTTCGGCCCATCCGAGAGTTGACTTTCCCGGCCCCGCGTCGCATCCTTCCTGTCGACGGCTAGCTAAACCGGTTTACCTCGGCGGGCGGGCATCGATGGCGGGAGGGTCCGCATCGACGCCGCGCAGCCCGCCGCGACCGGCGGCGCAGCCGGACGCCACTCGCGGACGACCGCTCCGGAGGCCGTGTCCCGCACTCCGGCCGGCCGACGGCCGCGCCCAAGAAGCCTGGTCTCGCGCGCTCCGGAGGTGCCCTGGTGTTCGTCACGTCGTCGCGGCCGGCAACGTCGGTCAGCCGCCGGCTGCTGTTTGTCACGACCCTCGTCGTGCTCGTCGGCTCCCTACTGCCGGGCACCCCCCGGGCGCTCGGACCGCTCGCCCCGGCGACCGCCCGGGCGGCCACCACGACCGTCGCGCTGGTCGGCGACCTCCAGAGCGAGCTCGGCTGCCCCGGCGACTGGGCGCCCGACTGCGCGGCGACCGCCCTCACGGCGGGCCCGAACGGCATCTGGTCGCGCACGTTCAACGTGCCGGCCGGCGACTGGCAGTGGAAGGTCGCGCTCAACGGCACCTGGGACGAGAACTACGGCGCCGACAGCGCGCCCGGCGGCAACAACATCGCGCTCCACCTGGCCGCCCCGACGAGCGTCAAGTTCTACTTCGACGACAAGACCAAGTGGCTCGCCGACAGTGCCGGCAGCGCCGGCTATGTGATCGCGACCATCCCCGGCACGTTCGACTCGAAGGTCGGCTGCCCGGGCGACTGGCAGCCCGACTGCCTCGCGACGCTGATGTCCGACAAGGACAACAACGGGACGTACACCTTCACGACCTCGAGCATCCCGGCCGGCAGCTACGAGGCCAAGATCGCGATCAACGAGTCGTGGGGCGAGAGCTACGGGCTGGGCGGCGGGGCCGCCAACGTGCCGTTCACCGTGCCCGGCCCGGGCTACACCGTGACCTTCAGCTACGACGCCGGCACGCACGTCCCGTCAGTCACGGTCCAGAGCAGTGCGCCCAGCCACGACAACAACGTCGAGTGGGCGGGCCTCGGCCACAACAGCCAGGACCTCGTCTACCGGCAGCCGTTCGGCGCGGTGAACCCGGGGACGCCCGTCAAGCTCCGATTCCGGACGTTCCACAATGACGTCACGAGCGTCAAGATCCGGCTCTGGGACACGGCCACCAGCCGCGAGACGATCAAGAAGATGACCCTCGAGGCGTCGGACACCACGTGCTTCGACGCGAAGCTCGAGCAGCACGCCAACTGCGACTGGTGGACGACGACCGTCACCCCCACCCAGCTGACCACGATCTACTACCGGTTCATCGTCCAGGACGGCACGTCCACCGCGTACTACGCCG
The DNA here is from genome assembly GCA_021812735.1 of Chloroflexota bacterium. The sequence goes on from JAKAMV010000215.1 coordinate 2,431, forward strand.
ACGACAAGTACATGAACGGCGGCTGGGGCCAGACCACGTCGTCGATGGTGGACAACAGCTACGACATCACCGTCTACGACCCGGCGTTCACGCCCATCCCGTGGATGCAGAACGCGGTCATCTACCAGATCTTCCCGGACCGCTTCTCGAACGGGCGCAAGAACAACGACGCCTCCACCACCGCGCCTCGGTACGGCTATCCGCCGTCACCGCTCGACCAGGTGACCACGCCGTCGTGGACGACCCTCCCCGAGGGCGGCTGCGCGAGCTACGTCAATCCCGCGACCCCGTGCACCACGTCCTCCCGCGGCCGCGACTACTACGGCGGCGACCTCAAGGGCATCGACCAGCACCTCGACTACCTGCAGTCGCTGGGCATCACCGTCCTGTACCTCAACCCGATCTTCTCCGCGGCGTCGAACCACAGCTACGACACGCGGGACTACATGCAGATCGACCCGCGCTTCGGCACCCAGAAGGACTGGGACAACCTCCAGAAGCACGCGGCCCAGCGGGGGATGCGGATCATCCTCGACGGCGTGTTCAACCACGTCTCCTCGGACAGCCCGTACTTCGACCGCTACGGCCACTTCCCGACCGTCGGCGCGTGCGAGAGCGTCGATTCCCCGTACCGGTCGTGGTTCACGTTCAGGCCGCAGGCGAACGGGCCGTGCGCCGGTCCTGACGGGCCGCACACCATGACCTACGACGCGTGGTTCGGCTTCGACTCCCTGCCCGTGCTCAACAAGACCGCGCCCGCGGTCCAGGACCTCGTCTACGCGGGCCAGAACAGCGTCGCCCGCACGTGGCTGCGCGCCGGCGCCTCCGGCTGGCGCCTGGACGTGATGAACGACGGCTCGTTCCCGGCCGGCTTCTGGCCCGCCTTCCGCGCAGCCGTGAAGGCGACCAAGCCTGACGCCCCGATCATCGGCGAGCTGTGGAAGAAGTCGGACGTGCTGCCGATGATCCACGGCGACATGGCCGACACGACCATGGACTACCGGTTCCGGGACGCGATGCTCGGGTTCTTCGGGACAGTGGACAACAAGGGCTTCCCCGACGACGGGGAGAGCAACCAGCCGCCGAGCCTCCTCGCGAACCAGCTCATGTCGCTCCGCGAGGACTACCCGGACGCGACCTACTACACCCTCATGAACCTCCTGGATTCGCACGACACGGAGCGGATCCTGTGGTCGCTCACGCCCGGCCAGGCCAACCCGACGGACCGCGAGCTGAACGCCGCGAACGTCGCGCGCGGCAAGCAGCTGCTCGAGCTGACGACGCTCGTCCAGATGACGATGCCCGGCGCGCCCACGATCTACTACGGCGACGAGGTCGGCATGACGGGGGCGACGGACCCCGATGACCGGCGCACGTTCCAGTGGACCGGCAGCGACCCGAGCAACGGCCCGACGCCGGCCGGGGACCTCAACCTCCTCGCCTGGTACCAGGGCCTGACCGGCACCCGCTCGGCGACCGCGGCGCTCCGCGGCGGCGACCTGCGGTTCCTGCTGACCGACGACACGGACCGGACCCTCGCGTACGGCCGCAAGCTGGGCGACCAGGCCGCGATCGTCGCGGTCAACCGCAACCCGTCGTCGGTCGAGACGCTGACGATCCCCCTCTCCGACTACCTGCGTGACGGCGTCACGCTGCGCGACGCGCTGAGCGGCACGTCGTACACCTCCGCCGGCGGGGACCTCGTCGTGACCCTGCCGCCGCTCGGCGGCGCGCTGCTCGTGACGGGCGCCGGCCAGGACCTGACCGGCCCGGGCGCCCCGACGGGCCTGACGGCGGCCCCCGGCAACGGGCAGGTCGCGCTGTCCTGGACCGCCGCGTCCGGCGCGGCCTCGTACCAGATCCTCCGCTCGCCGCTGTCCGGCGGCGGGTACGCCGCCGTCGGCACCGCCAGCTCCACGAGCTGGACGGACAGCGGCGTCGTCAACGGCCAGCGCTACTACTACGTCGTCCGGTCGCTCGACGCCCTGGGCAACGTGGGTGGCCAGTCGGCGGAGGCGGCAGCGACGCCCGCGTTCCCGATCGGCTGGGCCAACGTCCAGTGGCCGCCGACGCTCACGGTGACCCTCGGCCAGACGACCGACACGGTCTACGGACAGGTGTGGGTCGCCGGGATCACCGACGTCAACGGCCCCACCGACGCGATCGTCGCCCAGCTGGGCTACGGGACGGGCAGCCCGGCCTCGTTCACGACCTGGGTGCCGATGACGTTCAACACCCGGGCCGGCAACAACTACGAGTACAAGGCGACGCTCCTGCCGACCGCGGTCGGGACGTTCGCCTACAACACCCGGTACTCGACCGACCACGGCCTCACCTGGACATACGCGGGCCTCGGGGGTCCGGACACGGCCGGCGGCGTGCTCACGGTGAACCCGAGCTCGGACACGACGCCGCCCTCGGCGCCGAGCGGGCTCACGGTCACCGACTGGGGCGCGAGCTTCATCAGCCTCTCCTGGACGGCCGCGACCGATGACGTGGCCGTGGGCCACTACAACATCTACCGCATGCCGGACGGCGGGTCCTGGTCGCTGATCGACCAGGTGGCCGCCCCGACCACGACCTACGACGACGTCACGGTCGATGCCGGGACGACCTACTCCTACCAGGTGACGGCGGTTGACACCTCGCTCAACGAGGGGCCGGCCTCCAACACCGTCACGCAGACGGCCAACCCCAAGCTGGTCCACGTCACCTTCCGGGTGAAGGTGCCGGCCGAGACGACCGGCACCGTGTACATCGCCGGCGACCAGCCGGTGTTCGGGCCGTGGAACCCGGGCCTCGTCCCGATGACCCAGGACGCCTCGGACCCGACGATCTGGACCTACACCACCGACTTCCTCGACGGCACGGCCGTCCAGTACAAGTTCGTCCGCGGCACCTGGGACCGGGTCGAGGAGTGGGGCTCCATCACGGGCACGGTCAACCGCCACGTCACCGTCTCGTACGGGACGACCGGCACGCAGCTGGTGGACAACACGTCCACCGACTGGGCCGGCCCGGGTGTGGACGACGACAAGGCCGTCCAGTACTGGCGCGACCCGCTCGTGAAGAAGGTCACGGGCTCGGCCTCGTCGGTGAGCGTGGCCTTCGAGCGCAACGTGATGCCGACAGGCGCCGACTACTCGACCTCGGTGGTCGTGACCGCAGGCTCCTCGCCGGTGGCCGGGTCGGTGGCACCGTCGAGCGGATCGGTCGCCACGCTGACGTGGACCCCGTCCGCGCCGCTCGCGAGCGGCATCTACACCGTGACCGTCCAGAACGTCCGCTCGGACGTGGGCGACACGGTGCCCATCCAGGCGACGTACACCACGACGTTCACGCTGCCGTAGGGCGGCGCCGACCCGAGGCACCACGTGGACGCCGCCCCGGCGGGGCGGCGTCCACGATCCTTGTTCGGGCGGCGGCGCGGAGGGGGGAGGACCGCACCGCCGCCGGGGTGGAGTCGCGTCAGGCCGCGACCGCGTCCTCGAGGAGCTCGTCCTCCTCGTCCTCGTCGTCGGCCGGCTCGGCGGGGCCCGCGGGCACGAACGACTCGACAGCCGGCTCGAGCGGGTCGGGCTCGATGCCCGCGGCGAGGGCCTGCGCCTCGAGCGACGCCGCGGCCGCCTCGGCCGAGTAGTCGCGCCGGCGGCGGCCGGCCAGCATCTCGACGTGGTGGGCCACGATCTCCGTGCGCCAGTGGCGCTGGCTGTTGGCGTCGTCCCAGGAGCGGGTCTGGAGGCGGCCCTCGATGCCGACCTGCTGGCCCTTGCCCAGGTACTTGCCGCACGTCTCCGCGAGGCGTCCCCAGGCCACCACGTTGTGGAACTCGCTCTTCTCCTTGCCGCCGCCCACGTACTCGTGGGTGGCGACGGCGAACTGGACGACCGGCTTGCCGGCGGCGGTGGTGCGGAGCTCCGGGTCGCGGGTCAGGCGACCGGTGAGGAGGACCCTGTTCATCGGTCCGTGTCTCCTGTTGCTGCATGCGGCGGGCATCGACATCCGGGGTGGCGGGAACCCGATGCCGGTCGTGGCGGCGGGGGCGGACCGGCTGCGTCTGCTCTCTCGAACGGGCACGGGTCGAAGGCTAGCGGCGCCCCCTTAGCGCACGCTTACGTCCCCCCAGGCCGGCGGTGCGGGACTGCAGGCAGGCCCCGGCGACGATCGGGGACCAGCGAGAACGCGTCGGCAGCCGGGCTCCGGGCCGCGCCGCGCCGCTGCCCGCTGTGCGGGCACTGCGGCGCACATGCCCGCAGGGCGGGCAGCCTGATGCGCCGGATGGCCTCCCGACCGCAGATCAGGCAGCCATCGTGCACGAGGCTGCCCGCTGGACGGGCACCTGCAACGCACGGCCCGCCCAGCGGGCAGCCGCACGAGCCGGCCGCAGGCGCCCCGACCGTCACGCCCGGCGGCCCCGACCGCCCGACCCCGAAACGCAACCGATCGCGGCTCGCCCGTTTTGGTAAACTGCCCGCGTCCTCGAGGCCGAGCGGGGCCCCTGACCCGCGAAGGAGGAGTGAGCATTGCTCGAGGAAGGCGCGGCGTCCGCCCCGTGAGCCGGACTCGCACCTTCGACAACCCGGTCCGCCGATCGCTCGGCGGGCGGACGCGGGAGACGACTATCCAGGACCCCGGCCCTGCCCGGGGCTTTTTCATGTCGGGAGGCGAGCGATGCCTGCGACCGTGATCGTCGGCCTCCAGTGGGGCGACGAGGGCAAGGGGAAGACCACCGACTTCCTGGCCGAGCAGGTGGCGGTCGTGGTCCGCTACCAGGGCGGCGACAACGCCGGCCACACGGTGGTGGTGGGCGAGGAGACCCTCAAGCTCCAGCTCTGCCCGTCGGGCGTGCTCTACCCGCACATCACGTCGGTGATCGGCAACGGCGTGGTCGTGAACCCGGCCACGCTCATCCGCGAGCTGGACATGCTGATCGGCAAGGGCATCGACGTCAGCAAGGTGCGCGTGAGCCGCTCGGCGCACGTGATCATGCCGTACCACGTTGCGCTGGACAAAGCCAACGAGAACCGGCTCGCGGGGGCGAAGGTGGGGACCACGGGCCGCGGCATCGGCCCCGCCTACGGCGACCGGGCGTGGCGCCTCGGCCTGCGGATGGAGGACCTGGTCGTCGAGGACCGCCTGCGCGAGCGGATCGCCCGCGCCCTGGTGGACAAGAACCTGCTCCTCGAGTCGATGGGCGCCGAGCGCTTCGAGGTGGAGCCCCTCGTGGAGCAGTGCCTGGCCTGGGGCGATCGCCTCCGGCCGCACCTCGACGACACGACGTGGCTGGTCCAGGACGCGCTCCGCCGCGGCGACCACGTCCTGCTCGAGGGCGCCCAGGGCGCCCTGCTCGACCTCGACCACGGGAGCTACCCGTTCGTCACCTCGTCCAACCCGGTCGCCGGAGGCGCCTGCACCGGCGGCGGCATCGGCCCGCTCCAGGTCGACGAGGTCATCGGGGTGATGAAGGCCTACGCCACGCGCGTTGGCTCGGGCCCGTTCCCCACCGAGCTGCTCGACGAGACGGGCCGCGGGATCGCCGAGCGCGGCCGCGAGTTCGGCACCGTCACCGGGCGCGCCCGCCGCGTCGGCTGGTTCGACACGGTCCCGCTCCGCTACGCCGTCGCCGTCAACTCGGCGTCGGCCATCGTGCTCAACAAGCTCGACATCCTGTCGGGCATCGAGACCATCAAGCTGTGCGTCGCCTACGAGATCGACGGCAAGCGCACCGAGACGTGGCCGTCGAGCGGCGCGATGCTCGCCAACGCGGTGCCGATCTACGAGGACTTCCCGGGCTGGGAGGAGCCGATCCACGACGTCCGCTCGCTGGCCGACCTGCCCGAGAACGCGCGCCGGTACGTGACCGCGCTCGAGGACCACGCCGGCGTGCCCATCGTGTTCGTGTCAGTGGGCCCCGAGCGCACCCAGACCATCGAGCGCGCCTGGCGGCCGATGCGCCGTCGGCCGGGCGTGCAGGCGTAGCGGGGGAGCGGATCGACCGATGCGCCTCGACGTCCCGCGCCGGATCCTCGTCCTGGGAGGGGGCGGCCGCGAGCACGCCCTCGCCTGGCGCCTGGCCGGGGAGCCGGGAGTCGAGGACGTCGTGTGCGCGCCGGGCTCGGCCGGGATCGGGATGACGGCGGGGGTTCGATGCCTCCCGGTGGATCCGATGGAGCCCGTCGCGGTCGTCGCGCTCGCGGAGGGCGAAGCGGTCGACCTGGTGGTCGTGGGGCCGGAGGCGCCGCTGTCGGTCGGGGTCGCCGACGCGCTGGCCGACGCCGGGATCGCGGTGTTCGGGCCGACCCGAGCCGCGGCGGCGCTCGAGACCTCGAAGGCGTTCTGTCACGAGGTGGCGGAGGCCGCTGGCGTGCGCATGGCGCGGGCGAAGGCGTTCGCGGGCGGCGAGGACGAGGCGGCCCGCGCGTTCATCCGCGAGCTGGCCGCGGATGGCAGGGGGATCGTGCTCAAGGCCGACGGGCTCGCGGCCGGCAAGGGCGTCATCGTCTGCGACACGACCGAGATGGCGCTCGAGTACGCGCCCTCGTTCCTGCTTCGGCGGCCGATCGACGCCCCGGCCCTGGTCATCGAGGAGCGGCTGACCGGCCCCGAGGCGAGCGTCATCGCCATCTGCGACGGCGAGCGCGCCACGGCCCTCCCCGCGGCCCGGGACCACAAGCGCCTGTGCGACGACGACCGCGGGCCGAACACCGGCGGCATGGGCGCCTACTCGCCGCTGCCGGACCTCGACGCGGCAGCCGTGGCGCGGATCGTGGAGACGGTCCACCAGCCGATCCTCGCCGAGATGCGCCGCCGCGGGACGCCGTTCCGCGGGTTCCTCTACGCCGGGCTCATGCTCACCGCTGACGGCCCGGCGCTCCTCGAGACCAACGTCCGGCTCGGTGACCCCGAGGCGCAGGTGATCCTGCCGCTCGTGTGGGTCCCGATCGCACCGCTCCTCCTCGCCGCCGCCCGCGGTGAGCTGCGGGACGTTCCTGCGATGCTGCCTCCCAACCCCGGCGAGTCGGCCGTCGGCATCGTCCTCGCCGCCCGCGGCTACCCGGAGAGCCCCAAGCGCGGCGACCCCATCGAGGGTGTCGAGGCGGCCCAGGCCCTGGGCGCGCTGGTGTTCCACGCCGGAACTGTCGCCCGCCAGCGGCCCGAGCGCGGCTGGGGCACCGGCAGCGGGCGCGTGCTGACCGTGGTCGGCCGCGGAGCGACGCTGGCCGAGGCCCGCGGCGCGGCCGAGCGCGCGGCGGACGCCATCACCTGGGACGGCGTCCACCGCCGGCGCGACATCGCGCTGCGCGTCCCGCCGAGGGCGAGGATCCCCGCATGATCGGCCGGTACACGCTCCCCGAGATGGGCGCCGTCTGGTCCGACCAGGCGCGCTTCGAGCGGATGCTCGAGGTGGAGGTCGCGGTCTGCCGGGTGCAGGTCCGCCGCGGTCTCGTCCCGGCCCGCGCGCTGGCGGCGATCGAGGCCAGGGCGCGCGTCGACGTGGACCGGATCGCCCAGATCGAGCAGACGACCGAACACGACGTGATCGCGTTCGTCAGCCAGGTCGCCGAGACCGTCGGGCCCGAGGGCCGCTACATCCACCTCGGCCTCACCAGCAGCGACGTCGTCGACACCGCGCTCGCCCTCCAGCTCCGGGCAGCCGGCGAGCAGCTGCTGGCGCGCGCGGACCAGCTCACGACCGTCCTCATCGCCCGGGCTCGCAGCGAGGCCGGCACGATGATGATGGGCCGCACCCACTCGGTCCACGCGGAGCCCACCACGTTCGGCCTCAAGTGCGCGGGCTGGGCGTTCGAGGTGGCGCGCGGGCGCGAGCGGCTGGCAGTCGCCACCGCGGAGATCGCCACCGGCAAGATCAGCGGCCCGGTCGGCACGTACAGCCTCCTCGAGCCGGAGGTCGAGGCGGGCGTGCTCGCGGACCTGGGCCTGCGCGTCGACCCGGTCAGCACCCAGATCGTCCAGCGCGACCGCCACGCGGCGTTCCTCGCCGCGATCGCGATCCTCGGCGGCAGCCTCGAGCGCATCGCCACCGAGGTGCGCAACCTCCAGCACACCGAGATCGCCGAGGTCATGGAGCCGTTCAAGCGCGGGCAGAAGGGCTCCTCGGCGATGCCCCACAAGCGCAATCCGATCCTGTCCGAGCGGATGGCGGGCATGGCGCGCCTGCTGCGCGGTTACGCCCACACGGCAATGGAGGACCAGCCGCTGTGGCACGAGCGCGACATCAGCCACAGCTCGGCAGAGCGGGTGATCCTGCCCGACGCGACGATCCTGCTCGACTACATGCTCGCCAAGACCGCGGGCCTGGTGGAGGGCCTCGTGGTCCGGCCGGACCGGATGAAGGAGAACATCGACCGCGGGCTCGGGCTGCACGCCTCGTCGCGCGTCCTGCTCGCCCTGGTGGAGCGGGCCGGCCTCTCGCGCGAGGACGCCTACGCGGTCGTGCAGCGCCACGCCCTGCGCGCGGCCGACGAGCGGGTCCCGCTCCAGGGCCTGCTGGCCACCGACCCGGCCGTCGCCCAGAAGCTCAGCCTGGCCGACCTCGACGCCTGTTTCGACGACGCGGCCGTGCTCCGGCACGTCCCGTCGGTGATCGCGCGCCTGGACGCGCTCGAGGCGGAGATCGCCGCCCGGAAGGAGGCCGCCGCCCATGGCGCTCGCTAGCGCATTCGTCCGGTCGGGCAAGGTCCGCGACCTCTACCGGGTCGGCGGCGACCGGCTGCTGCTGGTCGCGTCGGACCGCCTGTCCGCCTTCGACGTCGTCCTGCCCACGCCCATCCCGGACAAGGGGCGCATCCTGACCGGGCTGTCCCGCTTCTGGTTCGGCGAGACCACCGACATCGTCGCCAACCACCTGCTCTCCACCGACCCGTCGGACCTGCCCGCACAGCTCACCGGCGACGACCCGGCGGTGCTGGCCGAGCTGCGGGGCCGGATGATGCTGGGCCGCCGGGCCGAGGTCCTCCCCGTGGAGTGCGTCGTCCGCGGCTACGTCAGCGGTTCCGGCTGGAAGGACTACCGCGCGACCGGCGCGGTCTGCGGCGTCGCCCTGCCGGCGGGGCTGCGCGAGTCCGACCGCCTGCCCGAGCCGATCTTCACGCCGGCCTGGAAGGCGCCGGCCGGCGTGCACGACGAGAACATCGCCTTCGACCGCGTCGTCGAGCTCGTCGGCGACGCCCGTCTCGCCGCCCGCGTCCGCGACGCCTCGCTCGCGCTCTACGCCCGCGGCGCGGACGTCTGCGAGCGGGCCGGGATCATCCTGGCCGACCCCAAGTTCGAGTTCGGCGTCTAGCCCGGCGGCGAGCTGCTGCTCA
>JAKAMV010000216.1 GCA_021812735.1 Chloroflexota bacterium
CTCCTCCACCCTCGCTCAGCGGCCTTCGACAGCAGCCGAGCGTAGGGGCGCTGGGGGTCGGGGGTGGGGCCAAATCAGAGCATCACTGCACGCTCAGGGGTGGGGCCAGTTCTGAACGTCATTCCCAGCTGGGCATGCTTGTGGTCGCCGACGACGAGCCGCGTGGCGTCGGAGCACTGACGCCCTACGTGCGGGGCGGTGGCGCCTTCGTCGCGGTTGACCCACACGACCGGCCGGTCGCCTGCCTCCTGGTCGAACAAATCGAGGGGGCCGCACACATCGCGCAGGTCAGCGTGCATCCACGGCATGCGCGACGGGGCATCGGCCGTGCGCTCATCGAGCGAGCCGCGACTTGGGGCGTCGAGCGTGGCCACCCTGCGCTCCGCCTCACGACCTTCGTCCCCGTGTCCTGGAGCGTCCCTACAACGAGCGACCCGGGTTGCACTACATCGCCCCTGCCACGAGTCCGCCGGCCCGCGCGCCATCCGTGCCCGGGAACGGCGGGGCGGCCTCGATGCGTGGCCCCATGCCTGCATGCTGCACTCCCTGCCCTGAGTCCGTGCGACGACCCAGCGGCGGATGGCCCGCCGCCCCGGCTCCAGAACGAGCTTGACGGGCAGATCGTGCGAAACGCCGGGCAGATCGTGCGAAACCTGCGGCAGAAACGTGCGACCGCTGCAGGCAGATTCATGCGATTTCACAGTCCGCCGCCGGTTGGAATGGCACGGCGCGCGTCGTGGAGCGCAGATCCAGCAACCAGCGGGGCCGCGCCCTCATCGCGCGTGGCGTCGGCCCCGACAGGAGGTGGCTACGTCAAGGGGCATTCGTGGCGATGATGACTTGCCCGAATGCATTGCGGCCGAAGAGCACCAGTCGTGACCCGACCTGAGCGACCGCCTGCAACTCCGCGTTGCTGAAGATCTGCCCCGTGGCAAGGAGGGTCCAGAAGCCATCGCCGGTCGAGCTCCAGGCCACGCCGCTGCCGCTTGCCGAGCGCCCCAGGGCAATGAATTCCCGCCCGGCCCAGACCACGCGCGTCATCGCGGTTCCGGCCGGCGACTCTACATCGAGATGCAGCTGCCACGTCACCCCGTCGCTCGATGTCCAGGCTGCCGGATGGTCGTTGTAGCTCCCCACCGCCACGAACGTGCGCCCGTCACTCGCCACATCCGTCAGGGTCCCCGAAGCGAGCGCGCTGCTGGACTCGATGCGGCTCCAGGTACGTCCGTCGGCCGAGCGCCAGACCTCGGGCGTGCCGTCTTGCGCGGCTCCCACGGTGACCAGGCCGGACGAACCTGCGGCCACACCTGCCATCGAAGCGCCGACGAACGCGGGTGAAGTCGAGTGCAGGATCTTCCAGGTGGAACCGTCCACCGAGGTGGCGATGCTCGCCCCGACGAGGGTTCCGTACTCCGTCTCTCGCGTCCCGACCGCGACGAACCCGGGACCGCCGGCCGTCACAGCGACGTACGAGACGCCCTCGCTGCCGCAGCACGAACGGAAGTCAGTGGCCGCAGCTTGCCAGGAATGCTCATCGACCGTTCGCAGGATTCGCGCACCACCGCAGTAGGAGCTGGCGCCCGGCGGGCAATCAAATCCGACCGCGACGACGGTCGTCCCCTGTCGGGCGATTCGACCCATGCTCGTGTCCGCCAGGGCGGTGCCGCTCGAGGTCTGCCGCCAGCGGAGTCCGTCTGTGGACCCCCAGGCTGCGGCCATGTCGTGGCCGCCCTGCGACGTTGTTCCCACTGCCAGCAGCCCGTCCGGTACGAGGACCACGTCCGTGACCGACCCATTTCCAAACACGTCGGTCCCGGACAGCCGCACCCAGGAAGGCGGTCGCGCCGCAACGAGCAATGCCGTGGCGAGGAGCAGGACGAGGATCATCACAAGCAGGGCCATGCCGACAGTCCATCGAAGGGACCGGAACACCCATCGCGCGCGGAGCGGGACCTCCCATCGACGTCGCTGGCGGATCGACGGGAACTCGGCCAGAACGGCTTCGACGAGGTCGTCGGGTGCATGCTCGTCGCCGGCAGCCAGCCACCCTCGGATGCGCGCCTCGGTGTCCCCGGATCGACTCATGCCGACTGATCCTTTCGGCCCGTCCGCGCGTCATCGGCTTCGAGCGCAGCCCGGAGGCGCGCCAACGCGTAGTGAAGTCGCGACCGCGCTGTGCCGACGGGGGTGCCCATGATCCGGGCGGTCTCCACGAGCGGCAGGTCGAGGTAGAAGTGCAGCACGATCACGGTACGATGCTCCGGGGAAAGCCGTCGGAAGCCATGTTCGATCAGATCGCTGTCGGCGATCCGAGCGGTTACATCCGACGACACGGGAACCGGGACACGCAATGGCTGGACGACGCCTAGCTGGGCGCGCCGCTGGCGTGCCTCGGCGTAACAGGCATGCACGAGGAGTCGGTACATCCACGCGTCGAACCGCTCCGGGTCCCGCAGGGTTCGCAGGTCCCGCCACGCGCCGAGCAGCGCCTGTTGGACTGCGTCGCGCGCCAGATCCGTGTCGCGCAGGATGCGCTGCGCGACCGCGAAGAGACGGTCGGCCGACGCGTCCACCAGGGCCGCAAACGCGTCCTGCTCGCCCCGCTGCGCGCGCTCGACGAGAGCGCGGCGGCGCGGCTCATCCATCGCGGGCCTGGCAAGATCCAGGTGGCGCACCTCGACCCTCCTCACATCAACAGTCTATGGGCGCGCCCACGCCGAAAACGTTCATCTAGCGACCTGACGATCTGACGATCTGACGACCCATTTGAACGTTCGTGCCCGGCGCCGACCCATACGGGCCAACGGCGAGGTCGCGAGGATCCGCAGGCACCCGCGGATGCGTGGACCATCGGATACGTGGACCCGGCCGAAGGAGGCGTCCCATGCCCACTGGTTTCTTCAGCTCACGACGTAACGCCGTCGGCGCGTGGATGCGTGGGCGAATCCGGAGAGGAGGAGCGATGAAACGCAGATCGATCCTGGCCACCTCGTCGGCGGTGTTGGTCGCGCTGGCCACCATCGGTCCCACGGTCGCGCAGGCATCGGATGGACGGCAGCTCGTGGGCGAGTTCTGCACGAACGCGAACGCGCAACCCAAGGCGGGCGCCTGCATGGCGCTCTCATTCGCCGGGCAAACGGCCGAGGGCTACACCGGGTCGCCCGACCGCACTCTCAACCTCAGGCCGGGCACGTACTGGCTCAGCGTGAACGACAACAGCGGAGTCCACGACTACTCGCTCGAGTCACCGGATGGAGTCGACCAGGACCTGACCGGGGTTACCGACACCCCCGGTTGGGTGACGGTCAAGGTGCTCCTCACGCACGGGACGTGGGTCCTCTTCTGTGACCCGCACCGGTCGTATGGGATGTACGTCGACATCGAGGTCGGCGGCGTGGGCCAGGTTGACTAGCCCGACCGCGGCAATTGCCCGTTTCTCATGACGACGACAAATCGGAGGCAGGGCATGAACATCAGGGTCACGGGAGCCGCACTCGGGGCGGCGATGTCACTCCTGCTCGCGACAGCGGGCGTGGTGGGCGCGTTCGATCAGGGCGTCATCCCGTTCACATCGGGCAACCCGTTGACGAACGGCTGCCCGAGCGGGTTCGAGGCGCTCGCGGTGGGCGACCTGACCCCCTACGGCTACGAGCTCCCGTCCTTTCTTGATGACCCGGCAAACGGCGGCAACGGGGACGGCACCGTCTGTGGAAAACCCCTGGCACCACAGGAGCAGGCGGCGCGCTTCCCGAACGCCCACGTCCCGATCATCTTCGATTTCCGGGACAACAACCTCCCGCCGTTCGGGAGGTAGGTGAGGGCGGCGGCGTGGCTCGTCGCCCTGGTGCTACCTCGCCGGACTTCCCTGTGGAGAGGAGCCGCAGATCCTGCTCGGCGACACGTTGCACGTAGCTCGGGGGGCTTGGAGGACCCGCCGCGCCGGAGACCCTCGACTCCACGGCTACAGCCTCGTGCCCTGAACCGGTCGACTGGCCGATTCGTCCGGGGTCGACGGCAGGACCCTTGGTGCGGGCAGTCACCGGCATTGGCGCCGTTCGTTGACAGCTGGCCACGCATTCGCACCTGGAGGGCCTCTGGCCCCGCCGAAGGTCCTCGACGAGGTACCCTCAGGCGGCGCAGCATCGGTCAGCCGGCGCGTCAGGGGCGCCGTCCGCCGACCACCCGTCGGCCGCCGTCATCGAGGAGCTGGTTGCGATGCGCGTGGGACTTCTGGAGCTGCCCCGCGTTCATGGGCGTGGGGTCACGCCGTCACCGGGAGCCGACCCGCCCACGGATCGCGCGCGGGAGGCGATGCTCCGCCGGATCCGCGGGCCATGGGCAGCAGCGGACGCGCTCCCCGCGGACGCTCCGGCACGGCGGGCCCCCGACCGCGACGAGAGCGAGCTCGGCGAAGTGCTGGCCCGCGGCGTGGGACGCAGCATCACGCCGGATGGTCTCCAGTGGCTCCTGCAACGGCACCAACCGGGCACCACGACACCGGTTGCCGCTCTCCAGCCGGACCTGCCGCCGTCGCAGCGTGCGGAGGTCCTGGACCACGTCGGCGGTCCATCGCCCACGCCACGAGCGGGCCGCCCGCGATCCTCGCGCGCGCCCCGACCCCACCGCTCCGCCCGCCGCGCCGCCGGCGCATAGGGGCCGCCGCCGGATCCAGCGGGTCAAACACCCGCTCCCCTGCCCTGCCGCTCCTCTTCACGCCAGGCCTCCAGCCCGCTGCGCTGGTTCACGCGCGGTGCGCCCAGCGCACCATCAGCACCATGCTCAGGCGCCCCGCCTGGACCGCGACCCGGCGGCCCGTGCCGCGGGTTGCAGCCGTTTCGTGGGCCCGCGCCATCGCCGCCGGCCGAGCTTCCTCCGCCTCGCGACGCCGCTCGTTCTGGCGCTCCCGCACCAGCATGTCCGCCAGGTACCAGTTCATCTGCCCTAACCACCCATCGCGTGTTGCAGGTTGTATTGTGGCGGGCATGTGATAACCTGTCAAGTAGATACACCGGTTTGTTGGAGGATCGAGATGCCAAGGCCACCCGCGCCGGAGAAGATCGAGCGGGTCAGGAAGTTCATCAACACGCTCGACCTCGATCAGGGTCGCGACACCCTGCGGTCCAGGGACGACGCGCACGCCTGGCTGGTGGCCGAGGGACTCCCGGCAGGTGACCGCCTCGAGGAGGCGGAGCTGGCGCGGCTGATCGACTTCCGCGAGGGACTCCGGGCCTTGCTGGCTGCCCGGAGCGAGACCGGGACAGTGACCAGCGACACACTGCGCGCCCTGGCGCAACTGGCGGAGTCGGCGCAGCTCGTGGTCAGGTTCGGGCCGGACGGCAAGCCGCGGCTCGAGCCCGCCCGCGGATCCGACCCCGTGATCGCGGCGCTGCTCGCCGACATCGCGGAGGCCGTGGGGGACGGCTCGTGGTCCCGGCTCAAGGTCTGCGCGAACGACGCGTGTCGATGGGCGTTCTGGGACGCGTCGCGGAACCACTCGGGCGTGTGGTGCACGATGGCGGTGTGCGGCAACCGGATGAAGGGCCGCGCCTTCAGGGCGCGTGCCCACGGCATGGGAGCGATGTCGCCCGGGTCGGTCGCCGTCCTGCCGGCTCCACAGACGCTGGATCGGCACGGCTGACCGGTCGCCGACGCCCGGTGCGTCCCGTGGCGCGCGTTTCGGCGCCGGGGTTCCGCTGCCACACGGCCGCCATCCGGCACTGGGCACCCCGCGTACGATGGCGCTGAACGCGGTGCTCCTTCTCCAGTTCAGCAGCAATTTCGCGCAGGGCCCGTTCCAGGGCTACCTGCCCGACCTCGTCCCCTCGCCGCAGGTGGGCGTGGCGTCCGGGCTGATGGGCCTCGCCTCCCTCGCCGGGAACCTCGGCGGTGCCGGCGTCGCGGTGTTGTTCGTGCGGCTGCTGCACTGGGATCCCGGCGTCTTCATCACCGTGGGGCTGGTCGAGGTGACGGCCATGCTCGTCACGGCGATCTGGGTGCCCGACAGCCCGGGTCCACCGACCGACCTGACGCTTCCGCAGCGGGCGCGGGCGGCGTGGGGCACCGACCTGCTCCGTGAGCGCGCCTACGTGTGGCTGCTGGCGAGCCGCCTCTTCATCCTGATGGCCGGGAGCACCCTGGCCAACATGGGCGTGCTGTTCCTGGTCAACGCCCTGGGGTTCCCCACCGAGGATGCCGAAGCACGGATGCTGCCCGTGATGCTGGCGCTGGGCGTCGCCGCCGCGATCGCCACGCTCCCGGCCGGCATGCTCTCCACGCGGGTCGGCCGGAAGCCGGTCATCTACGCCGGCGTGGCCCTGGGGATCGCGGGTGCGCTGGGGATCGCGGCCGCTGCGGAGTACTGGATGGTGGTGGGGCTCGTGGTGCCGGTCGGTGTCTGCCTGGGCGCCTTCCAGTCGGTGGACTGGGCGCTCATGACCGACATCATCCCGAAGGCCGAATCCGGCCGCTACATGGGGATCAGCAACGTCGTGACGGCCGGCAACCAGGGGACGGCCGTGATCGCCGCGGCGGCCGTGCAGCTCGGCGTCACGCTGGCGCTCGGCGCGAACGCCGGGTACCGCGCCATGATCCTGCTGATGGTCGCCGAGTTCCTCGTCGGGGCCTGGGCGCTGACCCACGTCCCCGAACCGTCGGGCCGTCCCGCGGCAGCCCGGCGGATCGCCACCGGCGCCGCGGCATGACCGTGCCTCCCGACACGACCCCAGGGGTATCGTCCTCCCCATCCCGGGTTCGCGCGCTTCGCTCCGCGGTCCGCTACGGGGTGACCCGCCTCGCCGTCGGCGCCATCGCGCGGGGGTATGTGCGGCTCCGCGTCGAGGGAATGGATCGACTCCCGCACGGGCCGTACCTCCTGTGCTTCAGTCACCAGAACTGGACCGACCCCTTCCTGCTGCTCGCCGTCCTGCCCTGGCGGCCGCGTGTCTACTTCTTCGGGCCGAAGGAGGAGGACATGGACCGCGGATGGCGCAATCGCATCATGCGGTGGACCGGCACGCCGGTCCCCTACCGCCCGGCCAAGGACGACCTCCTCGGCGCCACCCGCCGGGTCCAGGCCCTGTTCCGTGCCGGGAACATGCTGGCGATCGCGGGCGAGGGACGGATCCATGCCGGTGAGACGGAGCTCCTGCCGCTGAGCGACGGAGCCGCGTTCTTCGCGCTGCGATCGGGTGTGCCGATCGTGCCGTGCGCCATCAACGGGACGAGCTGGCTGTGCCTGGGGCGCACCGTCCGCGTGAGGTTCGGGCGACCGATCGCCGTCGAGGGCCGGCCGACGCAGGGCGCGGTCCGGGCACTCACCGCGCGGCTCTGGACCGAGCTGCACGAGCTCTGCCAGGGCTATCCGGACCCGCCGCCGCCGGGCCGGTTCGGGCGATGGTTCACGGAGGCCTTCAACGAGTGGCCGGAGGGTGCACGCGGACAACACCACTGTACTTGAGGCCGAATGCACCTGTCGCACCGGGGCGCAGGCTGCCACGATTGCCGGTCAAGGGGGGTTCCTTCTTGGGGGGCGTGCACCGCGTCCCGGGTCACGACGTCCGACCGCTGCGCCTGCGTGCGGCCGGGTGCGCAATGCACGCCGCGGGGATCGGGGACCGGTCGAACGGGACGATCGCGGCCCTCGTGCCCCTTGCGGCAGCGGGGGACGGCGCCGCGTTCACGCGCATCGTGGCCGCCTGCCACTCCGCCATGGCACGGGTCGCCTACGTGATCTGCGGCGGGGATCCGGAGGTCGCACAGGACGTGCTGCAGTCGACCTGGACCATCGCCTGGAGCCGATTGCGCACGCTGCGGGATCCGCAGCGCATCTGCCCGTGGCTGATCTCGGTCACCGCGAATGAGGCCCGCCAGCTGGTGCACGATCAGCGGCACGCCGCCGCGGTCCGTCTCGAGACCACGGTGGAGGGCATGGGCATCCCCGACCCCGCCGGACCCGCCGATGCCGTGGACGTGGCGACCGTGCTGCGTCTCCTCTCGCCTGATGATCGGACGCTCGTCGCCCTCCACTACGCGGTCGGATACGACGCCCGTGAGATCGGCGCCGTCCTCGGCGTGCCCGCCTCGAAAGTCGGCAGACGGCTCGAGCAGCTGCTCGACCGTGTCCGCGATTCCGTCGAGGCCTGAGCCGCACCGGGGCCGGAGAGCCGGGCCGCCGGCAGCTCGCCGTCGATCTGGCATCCTGTGGGTCATGGACCCCGAGACGCCTGCCCTGCGTGCCGTGATCGCCGCCGGGATCCCGCACCGGGTGGTCCGGACGGCGATCCCTCACGGTCCCGAGGAGAGCGCCGGCCTCCAGGGGATCGAGCTTCATGCCCTGCTCCGGACGATCGTGGTGCGGCGCGGCGAGGGCGACTACGTGTTCGTCCTCGTCCCCGGCGGCCGGCGCTTCGACTGGGGCAAGTTGCGGGCGCATCTCGGCGTCTCCCGGCTCTCGCTGCCCGACCAGGACGAGGCAAGGACGGTGACCGGGTACGAGCGCGGGGCGATCACGCCGTTCGGCGCCAGCCACGCCTGGCCGGTCATCGCGGACGCGTCCATCACGAGCCTCGAACGGGTCGCGATCGGTGGCGGCCGCCGCGGCGTCAACCTTCACCTCGCCCCGGCCGACCTCCTGGCCGCGACCGGCGCGGAGGTCGTCGACGTGACCTCCTCCGGGGAACCGCCGGCAGGCTGACCGCCGATCCTCCGGGGAACGCCCGGGGAACGGTCGCCGTGCCAGAGTCCGCTGTGACGACGGGACGTCACGACGCGCGGCCTCTGCCCTGATCGGCCGGGCCGCGCCGGGCGCGGCGAAACCGCCCCCGCCGCCGGGACCGATCCGCGGGCATGGCCCGAACGCGCGCGGGTTGGCAGTACTTGGGGGGTCCCTGCGATGCACGTCGGTATCCGGTCCCTGGACCCGTCCGCGGTGGCTGCACGGCAGCAGGAAGCCGACCCCGGCGAGCCCGGTGTCGCGGGGGCCTGGATCATCGAGGAGCTCCCGCCGGCCCCCCGGCCCCAGTCGCCGATCACCGCCCGTGACCGGCGGATCGTGCTGGCCCTCGCACTCGGCGGCGTGCTCATCGCCACTGGGTTCGTCGGCCACTGGCTCGACCAGGGCGTCCCCACAGGGGCGGCAGCCGCCCATACCCCGTCGGCCGCGGTGGTCTCCGCCCCGACGCAGGCAGCCGCTCTCCCGGTGACCAGCCTCGCCCCGGATTCCAGTTCCGCCCCGCATGCCAGTGCCGCCCCACGCGCCGAGAGCGCCGCCCTGGCCCTGCGGAGTCCCGAAGACGGCGCCACGATCCAGGGTGCCGTGATCCCGGTGAGCGTCCTCGCGCGCCGGGCCGTCGGCACGGTCCACGTCGCGGTCGTGCTCGCGCATGGGGCGACAGGCGCCGATACCGAGCTCGGCTCGGCGGACGTCCAGGTGGAGGCCGCCGGCACCGTGGCGACCCGCGTCGCCGTGTTCGCCCCTCCGGTGTCGCTCCCGGTCGAGCTGGTGGTGTCGAGCAGGGGCCGCACTGCTGAGCCGGTCACGCTGCGGCGCAAGCTCACCCTGCAACCGGCCGGCCCGGTGCAGCTGTGGCGCTCCGAGGTCACGTGGTCGGGTGACGCGTGGGTGCTCGCCGTCGCCGGGGCGGCCCCGCTCGCGATCCCCTCGCTGCAGGTTCGCGTCTCCAGCCCCGCCGGCGCGCTGCTGGCCGAGCGCCGCGTCGTGAATGGCGGCTCCGAAGGAGCGCCGCCCGGCTCGAGCGGCGGCCATGCGCTCGGCCTGGGCAGCTTCGGTGCGCGCCTGCCACTCCCCTCGGCACAGGCGGGCGACGTGCTCACCCTCCGGCTTGCCTGGCGGGATGTCGTCCTGGACGAGGCCGGCTCAACGACCGTCCAGGTGCCGGTACCGGGCCCGGAGCTGCGACCGTGCCCCACTCCCACCGTCCCGTCGGGCATGGCCGTTGCCCCGACGGCGCCGACGAGCGAGACCAGCCTGGTCCAGTCGGTCCCCCTGGGCGACCAGCCCACCTGGTGCCGCTACGCGCGGCGGCGGTAGAGCGCCGGCGCGATCGTCTGCAGACCACCGCCGGGCACGGCCCGCCGATCAGGCGATCGACAGGCCCTCGATCCCGGGCTCGCCGGGCGGATAGGCCGGTGCCAGGTCATCGATGACGTCGGCCAGGATGTCGGCCACCGCGAGGTTGCGGAACCACTTCCGGTTCGACGGCACGAGGTACCACGGAGCCCAATCGGTGGAGCAGCGCCCGAGGGCGTCCTCGAAAGCCCGCCGGTAGCTGTCCCAGAGCGCCCGTTCGTCGAGATCGGCCCGACGGAACTTCCAGCGCCTGGTGGGGTCTTCCACGCGATCCCGCAGGCGCTCCCGCTGCTCGTCCTGATCGATGGCGAGGAAGAACTTCACGATGGTGGTCCCCTCCTCCACCAGGGTGCGCTCCCACGCGTTGATCTGGTCGTAGCGGCGCGACCACGTCTCCCTCGGCACGAGCTCGTGGACGCGCACGACCAGCACGTCCTCGTAGTGCGAGCGATTGAAGATGCCGATCTCGCCCTTCGCCGGGGTGCGGCGGTGGACGCGCCAGAGGTAGTCGTGCCCGCGTTCCTCGTCGGTCGGCACCTTGAAACTCGTCACCGGGCAGCCCATGGGGTTGAACGCCGACATGACGTGCCGGATGGTGCCGTCCTTCCCGGCCGCGTCGATGCCCTGCAGGATCACCAGGACGGCGTGCCTGGCCTCCGCCCAAAGCCGGTCCTGGAGCTCGCCGAGGCGGACGAGCCCCTCCGCCAGCTCCAGCTCGGCCGGCTCCCGCTCGCGTCCGTACGTCTCGCTCGGGTCGAAGTGCCCGAGCGAGACCTCCGAGCCCGGCTTCACGCGCAGGCGCTCGCGCAATGGGCCGTGTTTCGCCGCGTGCTCGTCCCTGGCCCGCATCGTTCCCTCCCCTGCCGCGTGCCCGTCCGGCAGACCGGTCCGCCATCCCGTCAGATCGACTGCCCGATCTGAGCTTGGGGCCCAGGTCAAGCCCCGCCATGCTCTGGGCCGACTGGTCGCGGCGGTCGTCCTGCCGCTGGGGATCGAGCCGGAGGTCTTCAGCCCTGGACCAGCGGAACGTCGAACTCGAGCTCGGCACCCCAGCGGTACATGACGTACAGAGCCGAACCCTCGTGCTCCTCGGCCACCACCACGCTCAGGGTGGCATCGTCCGGGTGGGCGCTGATGCTGACGTCGGCCAGCAGTCGTGCGCGGAGCAGCTCGCGCCCCGCGCCCAGGGCCGCGGCACGCGTCGGGAACAGGCTGCGGATGTGACGCGGAGCCGGCTGCCCCGAACTGCCCGGGTCCCCGGAGCCCTCGAGGGGCAGGTCCGCCCGTTCGGGCGTGCTCGCATCCAGCGTCGTCAGAGTGGCGTCCGGCAACGGTTCGGCTCCTGCAGCGAGAGGTGAGGGGTCGGGGGTGGCCTCCTCCGTCCACCCCCGCGTGGCACAGGCCGTCGGCCGCGGCACGGGCCCGCCGAAGCGACTCCCGCGTCGCGAGACGCCCGGGACCAGCCGTCCTGGTCCCTCGCGCCGTGTTCAGGCTAGGGGCGTCGCCCCTCGATCCGACACGTCCAGACGGCAGTACCGGACCTACTCGATCGGGTGGGTCGGCCGGCACGGGACGGCGGGGGGTCGGAGCACGAAGCGCACGGTTCCTCCACCCGGCCTCCATCTCCCGTGCGCACTCGGGCGCGAGCATCGAGGGGTACACG
>JAKAMV010000217.1 GCA_021812735.1 Chloroflexota bacterium
GCGCTGCGCGCGGAGGGATCGTTTCGGACGGTCGCGGCGCGGGGGATGACACACGTCCACCTGCGGGGCTGTGGCGGTGAGCTGTTCGTGGTTGCGATCAACGCGGGCGAGGCGGCCGATCGGATCGAGCTGGCGCTGCCGGAGGCGGCTGGGCGGACGCTGGTGGCCGAAGCGCTGCCGGGCTGGACCACGCCGGCGGGGGGCGGGTACGTCGCGGTCGAGTCGGTGGGGGCGGGGAGGCACGCGCTGGGATCGGCCGAGATCGGACCAATCGGGGTGGGGGCGGGGCCGGTGGTGATCGAGGTGCTGGGCCGCGCTGGGCTGGTGCTGCGCGCGGTCGATTGAGCACCGCCCGACGGGACGGGGGCGCAAGTCCACAAGGGGACTGGCCGGGGCGCGCTGCACCGGCTGGCTCAGCCGGGCCGAGCCCGCGCGGGCGGGCCGCGCTGGCTCGGACGCGCTGCACCGACTCCGAGGGCGGGCGTGCCATCCGTTGGCGCAGCCGATGCCCCGGTCGCGGGCCCGCGCCTATACTCCGGCGGAGTGGCAGATCTTCCGTTCAGCTTCACGAACCCCGCCATCGCCACGCAGCTGAGGCGCGTCGTCGACCGCGAGGAGAAGATCCCGCGGGCGATCGCCGAGATCGGCGAGATCGCCGGGCGCGACGTCGTCGTGCTTCACGTGGACGGCGGCATCCGATCCGCCCAGCTGCGCGCACTCGGTGCGCGTGTGACCGCGTCAGAGGGGGATGGCCGCGAGCTGCGGCCGAAGTGTGCGGACGTCGTCGTGCGGTACTGGGGTGAGGCGGGTGCCGTGGCGGTCCCTCCACCCGGCGCGATCGCAGCCGCCGAGCGCCTGCTGCGCCCGCAGGGCCGCCTCTTGATCGTGGCGGACTACGGGCGGGACGACGTGGCGCGCTTGCGCCCGGAAGGCGAGACTCCCGAGGTGTACCGCGCATTGCGAGCGCGGGATGCGGAGTTCATCGAGCAGGGCTTCAAGCTGCGCGTGATCCACGGGTGGTGGACGTTCGACTCGGTCGAGGAGGCGACGGGCTTTCTGGGCGAGGCGTTCGGGGATCGTGGGTTGCAGGTCGCGGCCGGGATGCGACGCCCGCGGCTGTCGCACAAGGTCGTGATCTACCACCGCGATGAGGCGGATCGGCCGGTGGATCGGGAGCAGTCGGCAACGGCGACGGGCGACGGGCGTGGCCGCGGACGTCCGAGGGGCGGCGGCGTGACCGGCGGCGGCGTGACCGGTGGCGCGACCGGCGGCGTGACGCTGGACGGTCGCGATAGCGCGACGGCCCGCACGATTGCGCATCGCCGAGGAGCGGTGAGTGGCCAGGGCTGACCCGCCCGCCCGCGTCCGCCGCGACGCCCGCGGGCTGGGTGCCACCGGGTCGGGGGTGCGCCAGCGGCGCCTCGACACAACCAGGAGCCTCTTTCTCGTCGCGTTCTTGGGGTCTCTCGCGTTCCTGGGATGGGGGGTCCTGGATCGCAGCAGCAACCAGGTCGCCATCCTGGTGGCGGGGCTGCTGATCCTGTCGCTCACGCTCGCTTCGCTCGCGGTCGCGGGCGCGATCGTCGCGTACCGGGCCGGACGCGCCGGCGACGGGGCGCGCGCGTTTTGGGCGGCACTGTTAGGGGGTCTCGCTGGGCTGGCGGCGTGGGGATGTCTCGCCGCGGCGGCGGTGCTGGCATTGCTCTACGCATGAGCGGGATCCGACGCTCGACACCGAACGTGACCGGCTTCTCGCACGTGGCCCGGTTCGAACGGCGCTTGGCTCGCCTGCGCGGCCGGTTCGGCGACGGGACGTGTACACTCGCGAGCCGGGGCCCCATCGTCTAGAGGCCCAGGACGCCGCCCTTTCAAGGCGGAGATCAGGGGTTCGAATCCCCTTGGGGCTACCAGCTTCGCGCCTGTCTCGCGGCTGGCGGCGAGGAGAATTCGGCGGCGAAGCGTCTCCGGAGACGCCGGCCGCGAGTCGCACCGGCAACCGCCCGCAGCGGCGACAATAGACGGGGCATCCCCCCGACGCGACGGGCGCGCGTGGGCGGCGCTTTGGAAGCACCACGAGAGGGCGTATGGCCAAGACGTTTCGCGGCAACGAGTACCTGGGGATCCGGATCCCGACGATCTTCGGCGAGTCGGACGCACGCCGGTGCGCGGGGTGCGGCGAACACATCGACGGCCGGCCCTTCCGCCTCTCGATCATGGACATCGTGTCGACCGAAACGCCGGCCTGGGCCGACCAGCATGCGCGCCTGAACCCCGGCCCGCACCAGTTTCACGATGATCCCGCCTGCGTCCGGACGTGGCTCCGCGAACGCGGGTACCTGGTCTGTCGTCTCTCGGCGATCCGCACGATCATGCGACCGGTCGCGATCCCCGGCGACCCTGCACGTTGGGGCGTCTGCGACGGGCTACACCACGAGGCGCACGAGTTCGTGCCCGCGTAGGCAGGGGCACACGGGCCGGCAACGCCGGCCTCGATGGGGACGCGGCCGACTCGCCACGGACCGGACCGCGGCCGACCAGGCGCGGCGTTTGACGACCATCGCGCGTCCTCCTACGATGCGTGCGACCGCGCCGGCCGCGATACCCAGATTTGCCAAGATTCCGGGGCGGGACAGGAGCCGCAGGCACGCGCATGGCGTCCCCGCGCAGCAGATCCCAGAGCGACACCTGGCTCTCCCTCGGTCCCGCGAGCCGCCTCGTGGGCGTGGGTCCCGAGACACTCCGCCGCTGGGCCGATGAGGGTCGTGTCGCCGCTTTCTTCACGCCGGGTGGCCACCGACGCTTCAGCCGCCGTTCGCTGGAGCGACTCGTCCGCACCGCGACCCCGGTTCGTGCCTCTCTGGCACGGCTCGGAGCGACGCCCGAACGGCTCGCTGCCGCCTACCGCCGGACGTACGTGGCGCGTCACCGCTCATCCGGGTTGCAGGCAGGGGCTGCGAGCGGGGCTGGCACCGGCGAACCAGCCGGCGGCACCGGCGCTTGGGGCATCCCCGACCCGTTTCGTTTCGTGTCGCCCGCGGATCGCGAGACGTTCCGCATCGAGGGCCGCCAGCTGATCGAGGCCCTGGTGCGCCATCTCGACGCGGAGGAGGTCGCCCCCGCGGAGATCGCATTGGCCGACGCTGTCGGGCTGGTTGAGACGCTCGGCGGTCGCCTGGCGCGTTCGGGGGTCAGCCTGACCGATGCGGTCACGCTCTTCGTGGCTGCCCGCCGTCCGTTCCTCGCCGAGATCGCCGCCGTCGGGCGCCGTCGCGCCCTGGACCCGGGGCGGCTGGCGGAGCTGTATGAGCGTGCCTCGATCGCGCTCGATCGGCTCCTCGTCGTCCTGGTCCAGGCACATCGCGCCGCCGCGTAGGGGCAGCGGGTGAGCGCCACCGTCGGTCCGGCTCGATCGTGCCGCGTGGGTCGCATGCGGCGAGCGGCGTGCCAGCGCTGGTGGCTTTGCAGCGCTGGCGGACCGACCGTGACCTGGCGCGAGATCGTTCGAGCAACCGGCATGTCCGGCACGAGCGCGGTCCTGCGGATGCAGGCCGCGGAGGAGTGGTGAGATGAGCCTGTCCGTCTTCCTGGCCGCCGCGACCGCGGTGATCGGTCTGGTCTTCGCGGTCGCGCTGCTCGACCAGTACCGCACCAGGCGCCACACCTTTCAGCTGGTGTGGGCGATCGGGATGCTCTTCTACGGCATCGCCGCGGGCGCCGAGGCGATCGCCGCGGCGTCCGGCTGGAACGAGCTCCTCTACCGCACGTACTACCTGACGGGCGCGGTCTGGTCCGTCGCATGGCTCGGACTGGGGACCGCCTACCTCCTCGCGCGCACGCGCTTTGGGTACGCCTTTGCGGTCAGCCTCTTCCTCGCCGGGCTCTTCACGTTCCTGACCGACGCGAAGTACCACTATCCGAACTCGGGACTTGCGCCGGGCCTCTACTTCATCGGAGCTGCGCTGCTCGCGATCGTGATCGCCGTCGCCACCTATTTCGAGAGCCACCGCTGGCCCACGATCGCCGCAGTCGCCGTCGCTGGTGCGACGGTGCTCAGCCTGGTCTTGATGCTGGGCACCGCGCTGCCGGCGCCGGGCTACCAGCTCGATCCGGCGACCAGACAGCCGGTGTTCGATCTGTTGCCCGGCACGCTGCGCCTGTTGACGCCGTACATGAACGTGACCGGTGCGTTCTCGCTGCTGCTCGGCGCGGTCTTTTCGACCTACGTGTTCATGCCGAAGCGCCGTGTGCTGGCCTACTCGCTCGACCCGACGCAACCGGGCGACCAGTTCCTCTTCAACCTGCTGATCGCCCCGGTCGCCATCGCGGTGAACCTGGTCGCGTCGCTCCCCGGAGCGGCCCGGGCGCTGGTCGCAGGCCGCCTGCACAGCCGCGTCCCCTCGACGATCCTGATCGCCATCGGCGCCTTCATCCCGGCCGTCACCGACAGCGCCAGCCGGTTCGGGGACCCGGCGTTCCGGGAGCTCGGCCATTTCCTCGGTGTGGTCTTCATCTTCGCGGGGTTCCTGGTCTCGATCGAGGTGTTCGCGGACGTGCGCGTGCCGTTTACGAGGATCGTCTTGTTCCACGGACGACAGGAGCGGTCCGGGGCGGAGGATGAGGTTGGCCCGGGCGGCGCGCACGCCCCCGCCGCCCACTGATCGGTCGCCAGCCGACGGCACCCCGGCCGAGCGCACCTCGGCCGATGGCACCTTGGCCGACGGCACCCCGGCCGACCCCGCCGGAGCGAGCGACCCGACCCTGGCCACCGGCCGAGCCCTGACCTGGTGGCCGGTGGCGGCGTCGCCGCTGGACCGGTACGCTCGCCGCGGGGACCGGTGCGTATACTGGCCCGTGCCGTCGCGCCGCACCGATCCCGCGGCCGCCGGGGCCTGACCGACATCCCACGGGGAGTCCCATGCGCGTCCGCAAAGCTGTCTTCCCCGCCGCCGGGTGGGGCACGCGGTTCCTGCCTGCCACCAAGGCGCAGCCCAAGGAGATGCTGCCCCTCGTCGACAAGCCGGTGATCCAGTACGCTGTCGAAGAGGCCGTCGCGGCCGGCATCGAGCAGGTCATCATCGTCACGAGCAGCCAGAAGCGGGCGATCGAGGACCACTTCGACATCTCCTATGAGCTCGAGCACCTGCTCGAGCAGAAGGGCGATATCGACATGCTCCGCCGGGTGCGCCACATCGGCGACCTGGCGACCATCAGCTACGTCCGCCAGAAGGAACAGCTGGGGCTCGGACACGCCGTCCTCGTCGCCAAGGAGCTCGTCGGGCATGAGCCGTTCGCGGTGATCCTCTCCGACGATGTGGTCGTCGGAGAGGAGCCCTGCCTCGGCCAGTTGATCGACGCCTACGAGCGGACGCACAGCTCGGTCGTCGCGGTCATGGAGGTGCCGCCCGACGAGACCTGCCGCTACGGTGTGATCGACCCGGCGGCCGACGCGGAGACCGGCGACCCGCGGCTGTACAAATTGCGGGGGCTGGTCGAGAAACCGGAGCCCGGCACCGCGCCCTCCAACCTCGCGATCATCGGGCGCTACGTGCTCACGCCCAAGATCTTCGACAAGTTGGAGCAGACGCCGCGCGGCGCCGGCGGTGAGATCCAGCTGACCGACGCGATCGAGCGCCTGATGGCGGAGCAGGACGTGTACGGGTACGCGTTCGAGGGCGTGCGGTACGATGCCGGTACCACGATGGGCTGGTTGAAGGCATCGGTGGAGCTTGCGCTCCAGCGACCCGACATCGGCCCCGAGTTTCGGAGTTACCTGGCCGGGTTGGACCTGCGCGGGTAACCGCCTGGCGTCTGCGAGGGAAACCATGCCCGAGGTCGGTCGCGTCCTCGGCGGTCGCTATCGCCTCATCGAACTGCTCGGCGAGGGCGGGATGGCGACCATCTACCGCGCGCACGACGGCCAGCTCGATCGGGATGTCGCCGTCAAGCTCCTGCGGCCACAGTACGGGCGGGATGCGGGCTTCATCGCGCGCTTCCGGCAGGAGGCGCAGTCGGCCGCGTCGCTGAACCACCCGAACGTCGTCAACGTCTACGACTACGGGATGGATGAAGCGGGGCCGTTCATCGTGATGGAGCTGATCGACGGGGAAAACCTCGCTGAGGTCCTTCGCGAGCGCGGGTTCCTACCTGCGCCCGCCGCGGCGGGCATCGCGGCCCAGGTCGCCGAGGCGCTCGCGGCCGCGCATGCACGCGGGATCGTGCACCGTGACATCAAGCCCTCGAACATCCTGCTCACGCGGGACGGCCGCGCCAAGGTCGTGGATTTCGGCATCGCGCGTGCGCTGGTCGAGGCGCAGCTGACTCTGCCCGGCACGACGCTCGGCAGCGTCCACTACTTCAGCCCGGAACAGGCCCGCGGCGAGCCGGTGACCGCGGCGAGCGATGTCTACTCGCTGGGGCTCGTCCTCTTCGAGATGCTCACTGGACGGCGCGCCTGGACCGGGGACACGGCCGGTGCGGTCGCTCTGGCCCGCTTGGGCGGCCCGCCGCCGCGTGTCTCGGCGTTCCGTGCCAACATCCCGCCGGCGCTCGAGGCGATCGTCGAGCGGGCGCTCGCGCTCGACCCGCAGGACCGCTTCGCGTCGGCCGGCGACATGGCGGCGGCGCTCGGTGCCTTTCTCGCCGACCCGACCGCGCCACCGGTGCTGGGCCCCCGGGGCGGTGTCGTCCCCTCCGGCGCACGTCCGGCCGGGGCACCATCCTCTGCGACGCCGCCCGCTGGCCCTTCGCCGTCGATCGGCGTTGGGGCGGCGGGGGAGACCGGGCTGATTGCCGGCGAGATCGTCCGCGAGGGTCCCTCGGCTGCTGGCCCGGGCCGAGGCGCCGCGTCGGGCCTGCCCGGCGAGCCGTTCGTCAGCGTCGAGCCGGCCACCCCGCGCGGACCGAGGTCGGTGCCCACTGTGTCCGGTACGCGCCCCGGCGTCCTGCACGGCGCCGCCGCAACGCGGCCGCCGGGCGCGTACGTGCCGCCGCCCTATCGCCCGGTCGGAGGCGCCCCAATCGAGCCCGAACCGTACGAGCCGCGGCGCGGCTCCGGCTGGGCATGGGCCGCCGGCGCGCTGGCGGTCCTGATCCTGCTGCTCGCCGCGGCAGGGGTGGCGCTGCTGGCGTCGCGTGGCTTCTTCGCGGCGTCATCGCCGGCCGTGCCGATGGTCCAGGTGCCGAACGTGACAGGAATGCGGCTCACCGATGCGCAGAAGGCGGCCGCGGACAACGGGTTGACGCTCAAGGTCGTCGGGCCAAGCCCGTCTGGGTCGGGCGTCACCACGGTGGCGACGCAGAACCCGGGGCCGGGCACCCAGGTGCCGAAGGGGTCCGCGATCAGCGTCACGCTGCTGACGGTGACCCCGGTCGTGCCGGTCCCGGACCTGCGCGGGATGACCCAGGCCGACGCTGGTGCCGCACTCGCCCAGCGTGGTCTCACGCCCGGGGCGGTGAACCAGGTGAGCGACCCGAACATCCCGGCCGGTCGCGTCGTGAGTACGAACCCGGCAGCCGGAACGTCGGTCGCGGCCGGGACGGCCGTGACCCTCTACGTCTCGTCGGGGCCATCGCCCTCGCCTGTGGCCAGCTCGACGCCTGTGGTCTCGTTCCCGCCGAGCGCACCGCCGCTGCCGACGCCGTCGCCGACGGTTCCGCCGACGCCTCCGATCAGCCCGCCGCTGCCGACCGCGCCGCCTACCCCTGCCCCGTCCTAAGCGGGCAGCGGGACGGGCAACCTCCGGGACGGGCAACCCTTCGCCGCGGCCCGCCCGGCACACCGCAGCCCGCCACAGCAGATCACGGCGCACGGCGGGCGCAGAACAGCCTCTTCCTCCGGCGGTTGTTCGTCGGTACACTGGCGACGTGGCGACGTGGCGCTGTCCGTACTGTGCAACGCCCCAGCTAGAGTCCGCCCGCTGCTGGGTCTGCGCCCGATCCTCGACCACCTGTTCGACGTGCCGCTGGTTCCGCCGCGCCGTCGCCGGCAGCCTCGGCTACTGCGCCCTGGACGCTCGCCGCGCGCCGCTGAGCGGCGACGAACTGCGCGGCTGCTGGAGCTCCGCAGAGGGCGAACCCGCCGGGTTGTTCACCGTGGAGCCGGGCACGGCACGGGCGTGAGGCGAGACGGTGACCCCTGACGTCGCGGTACGAGCCAGCACGAGCCGGCACGAACCGGGCCCGCCGCGGCCAATCAGATGATGGCGAAGCTACCCGTTTTCGTCAGCTGCTTGCCGTCTGGCGTGGTCACCAGCACCGTGACCAGCGCGTTTCCCGGGGTCACGCCGTCTTTGGGGATCGTCGTCGTCCACGTCGCCCGCCCATCGACGGTGGTCGCGTCGAACGTGACGGGTGTGAGGCCGGGCACCTGCAGCGTGAAGGCGACCTGCGCCCCGTCGAGCGGCGCGCCGTTCTGATCGAGCACCGTCACCACCATCGAGATCGCCTTCGGCAGGCTGGTGAGGGCGAGCCGCGCGTTCGACAGGTGGAGGCTCACGGTCGTCTGACCGCTGCCGCCAATCACCGTCAGGTTCTTGGTGGTCGTGTTGCCCGCCGGGTCGGTGGCGGTCACAGTCAGATGGTTGGTGCCCGGGCCGAGCGCCACCTCGATCGAGAAGAGGGCGTTGGTGGCGACCGCCGTGGTCGACTGCCGCGTGTTGTCGTTGCGGACCACCACGGTCGAGCCTGTCTGCGTCCTGCCGGAGACGGTGACCGTGCTCCCGTTGACGACTGCGCCGTCCTTGGGGGCCGAGAGGATGATCGCGGGCGGCACGTTGTCGAACACGACGCTGATCGGCGCACTCGGGTCGCTCTCACCTCCGGGGCCGACGATGGTGGCGGTGATCGTAGAGCGGCCGCTCGGGATCGGGACCGCGGGGACCGTGAAGTCGGCCGTCGGGCCGAGCTGTTGCTCCTTCGCGATCTTGCCGTCGACGTAGATGCGCACGGAGTACCCGTTGCCGAGCGCCGACGCGGGAGCGAACCCCTGGACGTCCCACGAGGGCTGGTTGGTGTAGGCGTTGGTGGGCGTCACGAGGTGCGGCGGGTCGGGCCGGGCAAGCGGGCTGGGGCTGGCGCTGGTGCCCGGCCCCGTGACGGCACCGAACATGTCGCCGACGGTGTGGCCGAAGTCCGAGACGGCCGAGCCGAGCATGCCGGACGCGACGAGGAGCACCGATCCACCCAGCGCGAGGATGGCGACCGCGAGCACGAGGCGGGCAGGCCACGGGAGCCCCGTCCCGCCGCGCGGCGGGCGACGAGCCGAGGGCGGCGACGGCGAGCGGTATCGCCCGGTCACCGGCGGCCGGCGCGTCACCCGCGGCTGGGAGCGCCGCGGCAGAGACTCGAGCGGTCTCCCCCGGATCGGTCGGTCGGCCATCCACGCGATTCTCGCACGCTCGGCGCTTGCGGTCCTCTTTCGTTTCTGGAGCGCCACCGTTCGCGGAGTCCGTCCGTCCCCGGCGAGCTCCGGTGGCCCCGTGGCCGTCGTGCTGCCTGCGGCGGCGTGCCGCTTCCGCCGCCGCGGTTTCGACGGCTACTCGTCTGTCTGCACCCACCCGAATGCCGGTACGATCGGTACGACCTGCCATCGTGGGGACAGTACTGGTGTACCCTACGGACGACCCGGCAGGGGTCCGGCCCGAGCCCAGCCAGGAGTGGAAGTGGAACGTCCGGCACGCAGGCATGCGCCACCGCTCGTCCGAGGTCCGGATCTGACCGCTCCGTCGACTGCGTCGGTTGCGTCGTCCGGCGCCCGCCCGCGAGCGCACGTGCCGGCCTCGGCGGACTCCGGCGGCCTTCGAGGCGTTCTCGGGCGCCCGCCGGTGCTGACCGAACGGCGACCGCTCCCGATCGCGAACCTGCGCCGGAACGTCTGCCCGCACTTCTACCTGACCGGCAGCCGGGGCGCCCTTCCGGTGCACGCGCCGCATCTGCTGAAGGCGCTGTCGCGGCAAGAGTCGACCGTCTCGCGCTGCCAGCTGCGCGGCGGAGTCCACCTGGAGCAAGGCTACGTGGCGGACGTCTGCCTGTCGGCGCGCTTCAATCAGTGCGTCTTCTACGAGGACGAGATCGCCCGACGGGAATGAGCCGGCCTCGGCCGACTCGTCCCGCCGAACCAGCGCGCTCGCTGCCCGACGATGTCCGATCGCTCCGCCCGACCCGATCCGCCATCTCTTCGTCCGCCCGACGAGCGTGGGCTGGGCGATCGGCTCACCTATGCCGACGCGATCGCGGCGCTGGCCGGCCGGGGGCGCTTCGGGATCCACCTCGGGTTGGGCCGGACGCGGGCCCTGCTGCGGGCGCTCGGCGACCCCCAGGTGCGCGTGCGCGGCGCGCTGATCGCCGGCACGAACGGCAAGGGGAGCGTCCAGGCGCTGGTCGCGGCGATGCTCCGCGCCGCCGGGTACCGGGTCGGCCAGGCCCCGAAGCCGCACCTGGTGGAGTACTGGGAGCGGATCGTCGTCGACGGCGCCCCGATCGCGCCTGACGCGATGGGCCGCCTCGTCGCCCGGACGCTTGCGGCGGCAGATCGGGTGGCCCGCCGGCTCGGGCCGCCGACCGAGTTCGAGGTGCTCACCGCGGCGGCGTTCGCGTGGTTCGCGGAGTGCGGCGTGGACGTGGCGGTGGTCGAGGTGGGGCTCGGGGGGCGCCTCGACGCCACGAACGCCTGGGACGGCGGGGTCGCGGCGGTCACGAACGTGGCGCTGGACCACGCCGATCTGCTCGGCACCACGATCCCGCAGATCGCGCGCGAGAAGGCGGCGATCCTCAAGCGCGGCGATCTCGGGGTGACGGGCGCGACGGCGGAGGCGCTGGACGTGGTGCGGCGCCGGGCGCGTCGCATGGGGGTGCCGCTCACCGAGACGGCGCCGCTGCAGGTGCTGGGGATGGACCGCCACGGGCTGCGCGTCGCGGTGTCCGGGCTGGGCGCGCTGCGGCTCGGTCTCCTCGGGCGCCACCAGGCGGCGAACGCGGCGGTGGCGCTCGGGGTGGTCGACGCGCTCGAGGCGGCGGGGATCGCGCGGGTACCGGCGCGCGCGCGCCGCGAGGGGCTCGAGGCGGCGCGGTGGCCAGGGCGGCTCGAGCTCGTGGCGTTGCCGGCTGCGGCGCCCCTCGACCTGCTGCTCGACGGCGCCCACAACCCGGCCGGCGTCCGGGCGCTGCTCGATGCGCTCGAGGAACTGCGGCCCTCGCTGGCGCCGGGTCCGGCCACGCTCATCCTGGCGATCATGCGCGACAAGGACGTGGCCGGCATGGTGGGGCAGCTGGCTTCGGCGTCGCTCTTTCGTGGCGGTCATCTGGTGGTGACGCAGGTTACGCCCCGGGGCATGGCGGCCGCCGACCTCGCGGCGGCCTGGCAGGCGGCGCGTCCGGGGTCCGCGATCAGCCTCGCGGACGGTGCGGAGGAGGCACTGGAGATGGGTATCCGGCATGCTGCCGGGGCCGGCGGCCCGCTGGTCGTGGCCGGGTCGCTCTACCTCGTCGGCGCGGTGCGCGGCCTGCTCGTGTCCCGAGGGCTGCTGCAGTGAGCGCGGGCGAATCCGCTCCCCGCGCCGGAGGCTCGCCGCGGTCGGCGCGGCACGAGGTGGGCGCCCGCGACCTCGGTGAGACCCAGATCGGCCCGGTCACGTTCGTGTGGGGCGCACGGACCTATGTGATGGGGATCGTCAACGTCACGCCTGACTCCTTCAGCGGCGACGGCGTGCTCCGCCCGGTCAGCCGACTCGACGAACCGGCGCCCAA
>JAKAMV010000001.1 GCA_021812735.1 Chloroflexota bacterium
TTCCGATCTACGTGGACGCCCTGTCGGCGCTGCAGGTGGAGATCCTGGGGCGGCTGCGCGACCCGCGCCTGGACCCGGCCGAGATGGCCGCCCTGCGCTCGGTGGTCGGCGCGACGATCAACGGCGTCGCCGCCGGCCTCCAGAACACCGGCTGACGCGCGCGATTGTCCCCTGCGATACGCGAAGGCGCCAGCCCGGATCGGGAGAGCGCCTGGGGCGATGGCGCCGGGCGGCGAGCCCGGCACCGCAAGGGCTGGGGCGCCGCTGGCGCGGCGCCGGCCGAGCTACTTGTCGTGCTGGGTCGCGAGCACCGCCTGCGCAGCCGCGAGTCGCGCCACCGGGACGCGGAACGGCGAGCAGGACACGTAGTCCAGGCCGATCTTCTCGCACTTGTGGATGGACTCGGGGTCGCCGCCGTGCTCGCCGCAGATGCCGAGCTCGAGGTCCGGGCGCGTGCTGCGGCCCTTGTCCACGGCGATCTTCATGAGGCCGGCAACCGCGTCGTCCAGGGTCTGGAACGGGTTGACCGGCAGGATCTTGTCCTCGACGTACTTGAGCAGGAACCCGCCCTCGGCATCGTCACGGCTGTAGCCGAACGTCATCTGGGTGAGGTCGTTGGTGCCGAAGCTGAAGAAGCTGGCCTCGGTCGCGATCTCGTCGGCGGTGAGCGCGCCGCGCGGGATCTCGATCATGGTGCCGAACTTGTAGTCCACTTTCACGTCGGACGCGGCCGCCACGATCTTGTCCGCCTCGGCCGCGAGCAGCGTCCGGGTGGCCCGCAGCTCGTTCACGTGGCCCACCAGCGGGATCATGATCTTGCTGATCGGGTTCCCGCCGGCGCGCCGCCGGGCAACCTGGGCGTTGATGATCGCCCGGGTCTGGATCTTCACGAAGTCCGGGATCATGATCCCGAGCCGGCAGCCGCGGAGGCCCAGCATCGGGTTCTGCTCGTGCATCGACTTGATCGTCGCGAGCAGGATCTTGTCCTCCTCGGACGCGCCGCCGTGCTCCTCGGCCCGGGTGACCTTGACGAGCTGGTCCTCGAGGTTGGGCAGGAACTCGTGGAGCGGCGGGTCGATCAGGCGCACGACGACCGGGAGGCCGTCCATCGCCTTGAAGATCCCCTCGAAGTCGCCCTGCTGGAGCGCCTCGAGCTTGGCCATCGCCGCGTCGAACGTCGCGACCGCCTCTGCCTCGTCGGCGTTGAGCGTCTCGCCCGCCGCGGCCTTGGCCTTGGCGCGGGTGGCCACGTTGGCCACCAGGATGGCGCTGCGGACCATCGCCAGCCGGTCGCCCTCGCGGAACATGTGCTCGGTGCGGCAGAGGCCGATACCGTGGGCGCCCCAGGCCCGGGCCTGTGCGGCCTCCTCGGGCTTGTCGGCATTGGTCCACACGGCCATGCGCGCGAAGCCGTCCGCCCAGCCGAGGATCTGCTGGAGCTCGGGCTGGTCCTCGAACTTCGCGTCCACCACCGGCAGCGCGCCGGCATAGACGCGACCGGTGTTGCCGTCGACCGAGATCCAGTCGCCTTCCTTGAAGCTGAGGCCGGTCTCGGAGGACTCGGCCGTCCGCGTGGCGTAGCTGACGTTCAGCTCGCTGACGCCGGCGACACACGGCTTGCCGATCTGGCGGGCGACCACGGCCGCGTGGCTCGTGGCGCCACCGCGGGCGGTGAGGATGCCCTCGGCGATGGCCATGCCGTGGAAGTCGTCCGGGCTGGTCTCCACGCGGACCAGGACGACCTTCTCGCCCTTGGCCTGCCACTCGACCGCGAGGTCGGCGTCGAAGACGGCCTTGCCGACGGCGGCACCGGGCGAGGCGTTGAGGCCCTCGGTGTTGATGGCCTTGGCGGCGGCGAGGGCCTTGCGCTCGAACTGCGGTCGCAGCAGCTGGTCCACCTGCGCCGGCTCGATGCGCTCGACCGCCTCGCGCTTGGTGATGAGGCCCTCGTTGACCATCTGGACGGCGATCTTCACGGCCGCGTCGGCGGTCCGCTTGGCCACGCGCGTCTGCAGCATGTACAGACGGCCCTTCTCGATGGTGAACTCCAGGTCCTGGACGTCCTTGTAGTGCTGCTCGAGCTGCCGGCCGATGCGCACGAACTCGTCGTACGCGGCAGGCATGTCCTCCTTGAGCTTGGCGATCTTGGACGGCGTCCGGATGCCCGCGACCACGTCCTCGCCCTGGGCGTTGGTGAGGTACTCGCCGTAGAGCTCGTTGGTGCCGTCGAACGTGTTGCGGGTGAACGCGACGCCGGTGCCGGAGTCGTCGCCCATGTTGCCGAACACCATCGTCACCACGTTGACGGCGGTGCCCAGGTCGTGGGCGATCTTCTGGCTGTTGCGGTAGTCGAAGGCGCGCTTGCCGAACCACGAGCCGAACACGGCCTTGATGGCGAGGTCCAGCTGCTCGTACGGGTCGTCCGGGAACTCGCGGCCGGTGTCCTCGCGGACCACCGCCTTGAACACGTCCACGAGGCCCTTGAGGTCCTCGACCGTGAGGTCGGTGTCCTTGGCGTCCTTGCCGTGCTTGGCCTTGGCGTGCTCGAGCGGCTCGTCGAAGCGCTCGGCCTTCACGTCCATGACGATGCGGCCGAACATGCTGATGAACCGGCGGTACGCGTCCCAGCCGAAGCGCTCGTTGCCCGACAGGGCGATGAGGCCCCGGAGCGTCTCGGCGTTGAGGCCGAGGTTGAGCACCGTGTCCATCATGCCCGGCATCGAGAACTTGGCGCCGGAGCGGACGGACACGAGCAGCGGGTTCCGCGGGTCGCCGAAGCCCTTGCCGGAGCGCGCCTCCACCTGCTTCATCGCGTCGAGGACGTCCTGCCACAGACCCTCGGGAAGCTGCTTGCCGTTGGCGAAGTAGTCGTTGCAGGCGACGGTGGTGATCGTGAAGCCGGGCGGGGTGGGCAGGCCGGCGAGGGTCATCTCGGCAAGCCCGGCGCCCTTGCCGCCGAGCAGGTCCTTCATGTTGCCGTTGCCCTCGGCCGTGCCGCTGCCCCAAGCGTAGATGTAGCGCTTGGCGGCGACGTGCGGACGCTCGGACGTGGTCTGGCGATCGGCCATTCTGCTTGGGCTCCTTGCTGGTGGGCGCGGTCCCCTGACGGACACGGACCGCGAGAGATCACCTTCTCTGGATTGGCCGAGATTGTACGACTGACGGCGGAACGGCTCTGCCACGCCCACGGCTCGCGCGCGCCGGGCCGCGCGTCCCGGCGAATCGGGCCGTTCGGCAACCCTCGGCAGTCCTCGGGACACGGGCGACCCGGCGGTACACTCTGGGCGGCCGCCCCCGGCCTCCACCGAACCCCGACAGCCGGAGCAGGATCGTGACGAGCCCCATCGAGGACAAGCGCGTCATCGACGTCTTCGCGGAGCCGTACAACGCGACGCTGGTCCACCGCGAGGACCTCAATCCCGACCTCGCCTACTTCCGCGTCAAGCTGGACGGCCCGGCGGTCCCGTTCCTGCCGGGGCAGTACATGACCACCGGCGTGATCGCGGACGAGAAGCTGCTGCAGCGGCCGTACTCCATCGCCTCGGCGCCCGCCACCGCGGACACGCTCGGCTACGAGTTCTTCGTCCGGCACGTGCCGGTCGTGCGCTTCACCACCGCGCTGTGGCGGCTCCAGGTGGGCCACCGGATGCGCATGACCGGCCCCAAGGGCAAGTTCACGCTTGAGCCGGTGGACCCGCGGACGCACCTGTACGTCTCCACCGGCACGGGCATCGCCCCGTTCATGTCGATGATCCGCCAGTCGATGGCGGAGGGCCAGCCTCGCGAGACCGTCCTGATCAACGGCTGCTCCTACGCGGACGAGCTGGGGTACCGGGCGGAGCTCGAGGCCTGGGAGCAGGACGCGGCCTACCGGCTGAGGTACGTCCCCACCGTCTCCCGCCCCGCCGATCCCCGCAATGCCGGCTGGAGCGGTCGCACGGGCCGAACCGAGACGGTCATCGGCGACGTCTGCAGGGACCTCGGGCTGCGGCCCGAGCGGACGGTGGTCTACATCTGCGGCAACCCCGAGATGATCCTCAACGTGGAGCGCGAGCTGATCCACCAGGGGTTCCCGGAGTTCCATGTCAAGAAGGAGCTCTACTGGCCGAAGGGGAAGCCCGGCGTGCCTGCGCCCGTCGGCTGAGCCCCGGACGGAGCCGCGGCATCCGGGCGCCAGGGGACCTTGGCGGCGGCCGGGACAAGGGCCGGATCCCGGCGTCACCCGCCCTGCCCCGAGGGCTAATCTGCCCGTTCGGCCGCCGAACTTGGCGCAACGGGCTACGCTGTTGTGACCATTGGACCGCCCC
Organism: Chloroflexota bacterium; assembly: GCA_021812735.1. The sequence goes on from JAKAMV010000001.1 coordinate 4,308, forward strand.
ACGGTGCCATGGGCAAGTAACGCGCGCGCAGGCCCGTGGGCGATCCTGCAATCAGCGCCCGGCGACGGGTCTATTCCGCGCGTCCCGCCCCAGTCCATCTGCGAGGTTGTCTTGCACCCCATTGTCGAGCGAGAGCAGCTCTCTCCGAACGTCACCCGCCTCGTGGTCGAGGCGCCCCGGATCGCGAAGGTCCGGCGGCCCGGCCAGTTCGTCATCGTCCGGAAGGGACCGGGCTCGGAGCGCATCCCGCTGACGATCGCGGACAACGACCCTGACGCCGGCACGATCACCTTGGTGATCCAGGCCATCGGGCGGTCCACAACCGAGCTCACCAGCATGCAAGTCGGCGAGTCCATCACCGACATCGCGGGCCCGCTCGGCAGCGAGACCCACCTCGCCAAGTCCGGCCACGCGGTGTGCGTGGGCGGCGGCGTCGGGACGGCCGTGCTGCTGCCCATCGTCCGCGCCATGTCCGCTGCCGGCGTCCACGTCACCAGCGTGATCGGTGGCCGGTCCAAGGAGTGGGTCATCCTCGAGCGCGAGCTGAGCGAGCTCGGCGACGTGGTCACCTGCACGGACGACGGCTCCTACGGCCGCCATGGCTTCGTCACCGAGGCCCTCAAGGATCTTCTCGAGGCGGGCGGCGTGGACGCCGTCTACGCCATCGGCCCCGTGCCGATGATGCGGGCCGTGTCCGAGATGACGCTCCCCTACAACGTCCCGACCACGGTGTCGCTGAACGCCATCATGGTGGACGGCACCGGGATGTGCGGCGGCTGCCGAGTCACGATCGACGGCGAGACCAAGTACGCCTGCGTGGACGGCCCCGAGTTCGACGCCCACAAGGTGAACTTCCGCGAGCTGGCCGACCGGCTCACCACCTACCGGACCTTCGAGCAGCAGGCCATGGAGAAACTCGGCGCCTGCGCCACCACCGAGGTGAAGGCGTGACCGCCCCCGAGTCCCACGTGTCGGCCGACAACGGGGCCGTGCCGCTCACCAAGCCCGCCAGCAACAAGGAGCGCATGCTCATCGAGCGGGTCGCGATGCCGGAGCAGCCCGGCGATGTTCGGGCGCACAACTTCGGCGAGGTGAACCAGGGCCTGACCTACCAGCTGGCCATGCTGGAGGCGGAGCGCTGCATCCAGTGCCCGAAGCCGTTCTGCGTCGAGGGCTGCCCGGTCCGCGTCAACATCCCGCGGTTTATCAAGTTCCTCCGGGACGGCGAGATCGCGCAGGCGGCCGAGAGCCTCCTGGACGACAACGCCCTGCCCTGCGTCACCGGCCGCGTGTGCCCGCAGGAAACGCAGTGCGAGGCAGTCTGCATCCGGAACAAGAAGGGCAACTCGGTCGCCATCGGCTACCTCGAGCGCTACGTCGCCGACTGGGCGCAGGCCAACATGGACAAGCTGCCCACGTTCGAGCCGGCGCTCACCGGCAAGAAGGTCGGCATCGTTGGCTCCGGCCCGGCCGGCCTCACCGCCGCCGGCGAGCTGGCCAAGCGCGGCCACGACGTCACGGTGTTCGAGGCGTTCCACGCCCCGGGCGGCGTCCTCATCTACGGCATCCCCGAGTTCCGCCTCCCCAAGGACATCGTGCAGGCCGAGGTGGATCGGCTCAAGGGCATGGGCGTCAAGCTCGAGCTCAACTCGGTCGTCGGGCGGACGTACACCGTCCCCGAGCTGCGCGAGGAGTTCGACGCGCTGTTCCTCGCCGTCGGCGCCGGCCTGCCGGTGTTCATGAACGTCCCCGGCGAGAACTTCAAGGGCGTGTACTCGGCCAACGAGTACCTCACCCGCGTCAACCTGATGGGCGCCTGGAACCCCGACTCGCAGACGCCGATCCTCCACGGCCAGCGCGTTGCGGTCGTGGGCGGCGGCAACGTGGCCATGGACGCCGTCCGAACGGCCCGGCGCCTGGGCGCCGCGGAGGCGACCATCGTCTACCGTCGGTCGGCGACCGAGCTCCCCGCCCGCGCGGAGGAGGTCCACCACGCGAAGGACGAGGGCGTCCGCTTCGAGTACCAGGTGGCCCCGGTGGAGGTCCTCGCGGACGAGAACCGCTGGGTGACCGGCCTCAAGTGCGTCCGGATGGAGCTCGGCGAGCCCGATGCCTCCGGCCGCCGCCGCCCGAAGCCCATTCCGGGCTCGGAGTTCGTCATCGAGTGCGACCTGGTGGTCGTGGCGATCGGCACCAAGGCCAACCCGCTGCTGACCGGCTCGGCCCCCGAGCTCAAGGTCAACGAGTACGGCTACCTGCTCGCCGACGAGTACGGCATGACGAGCATGCCCGGCGTGTTCGCCGGCGGCGATATCGTGCGCGGCGCGGCGACCGTGATCCTCGCCATGGGCGACGGCAAGCGCTCGGCCGCGGCGATCCACAGTTACCTGAGCGGGGAGTGGCCGCCGTCGCCCGAGTCGGGCGCCAGGAAGCCCGAGAAGGAGGCGACGGTCGCGGGCAGCTAGCGGCCCGGCCCCCGCGAACCCGGACGGCGGGCGGCAGACGCGTCGCCCGCCGTTTCGATTCCCGGGCTTCGCCTGGGTGCGCCCCGGCGGCTCGCGCGTGACGCAGCGACCCGGTCTGGTCGGGTGCGGGGCGGAATCATGGACGGGCGCGGCCGCCGGCGTTCCCTGCTCGACGACCGCGTCCTATGCCGCCCATGCTCGCCGATGGTCCCCCGGATCCGCCATGGGCCGGGAGTCCCGGGAGGTGACGCCTCGCACCGGACTCCCGTCCTCAGGGTTCTCCCCTAGGGCCGGACAGCCGCCATTCGGTCGAGCAGCAGCCGCTTGACGTTCTCGAGCGGGACGCGCTCCTGCGCCATCGAATCTCGGTCGCGAATGGTCACCGCGCCGTCCTCGAGCGAGTCCACGTCCACGGTCACGCACCACGGCGTGCCGATCTCGTCCTGGCGCCGGTATAGCTTGCCGATGGCCGCGGTGTCGTCGTAGACCGCCATCATGTCTCGCTTCAGGTCGCCGAGGAGCCGGTGGCACAGCTCGACGATCTCCGGGCGCTTCTTGAGCAGCGGCAGCACCGCCACCTTGTAGGGCGCCAGGTCCGGGTGCAGGCCCAGCACCACACGCGTCTCGCCCCGGACCTCCTCCTCGCGATAGGCGTCGATCAGGAACGTGAACGCCGCGCGGTCCGCGCCGGCAGCCGTCTCCACGATCCACGGGATGAAGTGCTCGCCCGTCGCCTGGTCGAAGTACTCGAGATTCTCGCCCGACGCCCGCTGGTGGTTGCCGAGGTCGAAGTCACCGCGGTTGTGGATCCCCTCGAGCTCCTTCCAGCCGAACGGGAAGCGGTACTCGACGTCGATGGCCTTCTTCGCGTAGTGCGCCAGCTCGTCGGGCGCGTGCTCGCGGAAGCGCAGCCGCGACGGCGTGACGCCGTAGGCCTCGTACCAGGCGCGGCGCTTCGGCAGCCACATCTCGAACGCCGCCGCCGCGCCCTCCTCGGGCCGCACGAAGAACTGCATCTCCATCTGCTCGAACTCGCGCATCCGGAACACGAAGTTGCCGGGGCTGATCTCGTTGCGGAAGGACTTGCCGATCTGCGCGATGCCGAAGGGAATCTTCTTGCGCGAGCTCTGCTGCACGTTCTTGAAGTTGACGTACGAGCCCTGCGCGGTCTCGGGGCGGAAGTACACGACGTTGCCGTCGTCCTCGACCGGGCCCATGTGGCTCGTGAACATCAGGTTGAAGCGGCGCGGGGCCGAGAGCACGGTCTCGTCGAACGGGCAGCGGAGGCCAAGTCGCTGCGTGATCGTCTCGTCGCGCAGGTCGGTCTGGGACAGGTCCTCGGTGCCCGGCAGCTCGTCGAGGCGGTAGCGGCGGTGGCACTCGGAGCACTCGACCAGCGGGTCGCTGAACGAGCCCACGTGGCCCGACGTGACCCAGACCTGGGGGTGCATCAGGATGCCGGCGTCCAGGCCCACGATGTCGTTGCGGTCCTGGACCATGGCCCGCCACCAGGCGCGCTTGACGTTGTTCTTGAGCTCGACGCCCAGGGGCCCGTAGTCCCACACGGCGTTGATGCCGCCGTAGATCTCGGACGACGGGAAGATGAAGCCTCGGCGCTTGCTCAGCGAGACGATGGTCTCGAGGTTGGCGACGGCAGGCTCGACGGCGTTCGGATCGGTGGCGTCGGGGGTCACGGGGATCAGGCTCCGGTAGGCCGCGCGGCCGTGGCAGGGACACGCGAGCGGGATGCGGCAGGCGCACGGGGTGCCCGCCGATGCTAGCAGACGGTCTCGCCCAGACCGCCCTCGTGTCGGGATCGGTCGGGCGCGCGGGCACGCCGTGGTCGTGCCTCGCTCGCCTGTTCCGGGCGGGCGGGCGCCAACAGCACGCCCGCGAGGCGGCCAGTCCCCGGCGCCACGGCGCGGCGCCGGCGCGACTCCGAGCCCGCGGGAGACCACGGCCAGGCGCAGGTCGCACGCCCCCCCCGGGGTCACGCCCTCGCTTGCCTGCTCCAAGCCATGGCCAACACGTTCTTCCGGCCGTAGGCTCCAAGCACACGCTCGAGGAGTACGGATCCGCATGACGAAGTACGTCGGCGCCCTTGACCAGGGCACCACGAGTTCCCGCTTCATGATCTTCGACCACGCCGGCACCGTCGTCGCGATCGACCAGAAGGAGCACACCCAGATCTACCCGAAGCCCGGGTGGGTCGAGCACGATCCTAAGGAAATCTGGAGCCGCTGCCGCGAGGTCATCAAGGGCGCCCTCGACAAGGCCGGCATCGCCGCCTCCGACCTTGCCGCCGTCGGCATCACCAACCAGCGCGAGACCGCCGTCGTCTGGGACAAGACCACCGGCGAGCCCGTCTGCAACGCGATCGTCTGGCAGGACACCCGGACCGACGTCTACGTCAACGAGTTCGGCAAGGATGGCGGCCAGGACCGCTTCCGGGCCAAGGTCGGCCTCCCGCTGGCGACCTACTTCTCGGGCCCGAAGATCCGCTGGATCCTCGACAACGTCCCCGGCGCCCGGGAGAAGGCCGAGGCCGGCAACCTGGTGTTCGGCAACATCGACACCTGGTGCATCTGGAACCTCACCGGCGGCGTGAACGGCGGCGTGCATGTCACGGACGTCTCGAACGCGTCGCGCACCATGCTCATGAACCTCGAGACCCTCGACTGGGACAGCGAGATCATGGGCATCATGGGGATCCCCCGCTCGATGCTGCCGGCCATCAAGGCGTCCTCGGCGGTCTACGGCACCGCCGTCGGCGACCTCGCCGGCGTGCCGGTCGCGGGTGACCTGGGCGACCAGCAGGCGGCCCTGTTCGGCCAGACGTGCTTCTCCGCCGGCGAGGCGAAGAACACCTACGGCACCGGCTGCTTCATGCTCATGAACACGGGCGAGAAGATCGTCCCGTCCAAGAGCGGCCTGCTCACCACCCTCGGCTACAAGATCGGCGACCAGCCGGCCGTGTACGCCCTCGAGGGCTCCATCGCCATCACCGGCGCCCTGGTCCAGTGGCTCCGCGACAACCTCGGCATGATCGAGAAGTCGCCGGACGTCGAGGCCCTGGCCGCCACGGTCGAGGACAACGGCGGCGTCTTCTTCGTCCCGGCGTTCTCCGGCCTGTTCGCCCCCTACTGGAGGTCCGACGCCCGCGGCGTCATCGCCGGCCTGACCCGGTACGTCAACAAGGGCCACATCGCGCGTGCGGTCCTCGAGGCGACGGCATGGCAGACCCGCGAGGTCCTCGATGCGATGAACGCCGACTCCGGCGTTCCGCTCACGGCCCTCAAGGTTGACGGCGGCATGGTCGTCAACAACCTGCTGATGCAGTTCCAGGCGGACGTCTTGGGCGTCCCGGTCATCCGGCCGGTCGTCGCCGAGACCACCTCCCTCGGCGCGGCGTACGCAGCCGGCCTCGCGGTCGGCTACTGGAGCGCGATCGAGGAGCTTCGCGACAACTGGGCGAAGGGAGCCTCCTGGTCGCCCAGGCTCGACGCGGCGACTCGCGACAGGGAGTACGGCCAGTGGAAGAAGGCGGTCGCCCGGACCTTCGACTGGGTGGACTAGCCTCGTCGCCCGGCCGAGGATCGCGGCACCGGCCTCCGCGCGGGGCCGGCACTGCGGCCCGGAGTGGGACCCCGTGTGGACCCTGTGGGCCCGTCACGTGTCCGGCTCGGCGGCGGACTGAACGTCGAGTGGGCGACCATGGCGGCCGCGCAGGCGGGCATCGAAGCGCCGCGACAAGGGGCTGGCTACCATCGCGGCTCACCCGGACCCGGATAAGGGCTGACAATGGCCCTCGGGACCGGCGCCACCCTCGGCGCCGGAGCAGACCCAGCCCCCGCACGCGCGACCGGAAACGGCCAGCGCCCGGACAGTGAGGTGATGACAATGGCGGTCCCGCACGCGGTCGACGTCCTGGTGATCGGGGGCGGGACGACCGGGGCGGGCGTCCTGCGCGACCTGGCGAGGCGGGGCATGACGTCGCTGCTGGTCGATCGCGAGGACTTCGCGACCGGCACCTCCGGCCGCTACCACGGCCTCCTCCACTCCGGCGGGCGCTACGTCGGCAAGGACAAGGTCGCCGCGCGCGAGTGCATCGAGGAGAACCGGGTCCTGCGGCGGATTGCCCCGGCCTCCATCGAGGACACCGGCGGCTACTTCGTCGCCACTCCCGACGACCCGGACGACTACGTCGAGGCATTCGCCGACAACTGCAACCAGTCGGGCGTGGACTGCGACGAGGTCAAGGTCGCGGACCTGCTGGCGCGGGAGCCTGCGATCAACCCCGGGATCCGGCGGGCGTTCCGGGTGCCGGACGGGTCCATCGAGCCGTGGGGCCTGATCGAGGCGATGGTGGCCGACGCCCGCGCCCACGGGTCGGACGCGCTCACCTACCACAGGGTCATCGGCATGGAGGTGACCAGCGGACGGATCGAGGCGGTCACCGTGCGCGACGAGCGGACCGGCTCGGTCTCGCGCGTCTGGCCCAAGTTCGTCGTCTCCGCCGCCGGGGCCTGGGCCGGTCAGATCGCCGCGCTCGCGAACGTCAAGGTCGAGATGACCCCCGGCAAGGGCACGATGCTCGTCTACAACTACCGGGTGACCGACGCGGTCATCAACCGCTGCCACCGGTCGTCGGACGGCGACATCATGGTCCCGATCCACTCGGTGTCCATCCTGGGCACGACCGACATCAAGGTGCCGGATCCCGACGACTACGACATCACCCGCGAGGAGATCCGACGGCTCGTGGAGGAGGGCGCGAAGCTGTTCCCGTCCCTGCGCCAGATGCGCATCCTGCGGGCATACGCGGGCGTCCGCCCCCTCTACCGGGCCCCGGCCGACACGGTCGCGAGCGCCGGCAACCGGTCGATCACCCGGGCGCACGCCATCCTGGACCATGCCGACCAGGGCGTGGACAACTTCGTGAGCATCGTGGGCGGCAAGTTGACCACCCACCGGCTGATGGCCGAGCAGACCGTCGATGTGGTCGCCCAGAAGCTCGGCAACACCACGGCCTGCACCACGGCCGACGAGGTCCTGCCGGGCATGGAGCCCGGCCACCACTACTGGGTCGGGCACCGCCTCGCCGACCACGAGGCCGAAGGGGGCGGCGACGCCGACCTGCTGTGCGAGTGCGAGCTGGTCACGCGGCGCATGACCGAGGCCTACCTCGACACCCACTGGCCGTGTTCCATCGACGACGTCCGGCGGGGCACCCGGGTGGGCATGGGCCCGTGCCAGGGCGCCTTCTGCACGTTCCGCGTCGCCGGGCTCGTGGCCGAGCGGCTGGACGCCCAAACCAAGGCGACGGGCCAGCCCGCGCCGGGCACCGAGCCCGGCACGCCCGAGGAGGTCGGCCACGCCCCCGGCTCGGGGTCGCTCCACGCCGCGATCGCCGATCGCGCCCTCACCGCCTTCATGCGGGAGCGGACCAAGGGCGTGAGGCCCATCGCCTCCGGGCGCCAGCTCCAGGAGTTGATGATGACCCGCCTCCTCTACGTGGACGTGCTCGGCGTCGAGTCCCTGTCCACGGCGTCGGCGCCGGTCTTCGAGGACGAGGAGGCCGTCGATGCCGCACGCTGATGTCGTCGTCATCGGGGCCGGGCTCTCTGGCCTGACGGCCGCGACCCGACTCGCCGAGGCCGGGGCGGTCGTCACGCTGGTCGCCAAGGGCCACCCTCGCACCCACTGGGGCTCGGGCGGGCTCGACATCGCCGCCCCGCACGCCGCCAAGACGCCCGCCGACGGCGTGGCCCGCCTGGCGGCCCTCGACCACCCGTTCTCGTACCTCGCCACGTGCGTCGCGCCGTCGGTCGCCTGGATGATGGAGCGTCTCGCCGCCGCGGGCCTGCCGTACGCTGGCACGCTCGACACGCCGATCCGCCGCGTGCCCACCGCGATCGGCGGGACGCGCCGCGTGGCCATCGTGCCGCAGGCCCAGAGCGCGGCCCTGCGCCCGTGGGGCCGCGACGAGGTGCTCGTGGTGGCGGGCATCGCAGGCTTCAAGGACTTCTGGCCGCTCGCGATCGCCGACAGCCTGGCCCGGGAGGCCGTGTGGCACGGCGCCGACCGGCCGGCCGCCGTCACCGGCGTGTCGGTGGAGCTCCGTGACCTCGGCGAGCGCCACAACCTCAACGCGATGCACCTGGCCCGGCGCTTCGACGACGGCGCGCCGCGGGCGGACGACATCGCGGCCATCGCGCGCGCCGTCGAGAAGGCCGCCGACGGCCGGCCCGGCCGGGTCGCGCTGCCGGCCGTGTTCGGTCTCGCCGCGCACGCCGAGACCTGGGCGGCCCTCCGGGCTCAGCTCCCCCTCGAGCCGTTCGAGGTCCCGCTCGTGCCGCCCAGCGTGCCGGGCCTCCGGCTGTGGCGCGTCCTGCGCGATCGGATCCGGGCGGCCGGCGGCCGCGTCCAGCTGGGCGAGTTCGTCCACGCGGTCCGGGTCGAGGACGGCCGCGTGACGGCGGTGGAGATGGAGGCCGCGGCCCGGACCCGCACGATCCGCACCGAGGCGCTCGTGCTCGCCACCGGCGGGCTGGCCGGCGGCGGGCTGCGCGCGACCGACGGCGGGCGCGTCGTGGAGCCCGTCCTGGGCCTGCACGTGGACGCGGTCGAGCAGGACGCGTGGCTGGTCCGTGACGGGTTGGACCCGGCGGGGCACCCGGTCGAGGCGGCCGGGGTCCGCGTCGACCCGGACCTGCGCCCGCTCGGCGCCGACCATCGGGTGTCGCACGCGAACGTGCACGTTGTCGGCGGCCTGCTCGCCGACCAGCGGTCGATCCGCGAGCGCTGCGGAGATGGCGTGGCCATCGCCTCGGGGTGGCGCGCCGCGCGCGAGCTGGCCAGTGACGCGACCCGCTCCCCCATCGATTGCGAGATGGTCGCCAGCGCGAGGAGCGAGCTGTGAGTATCGCCGACATCGTGCGGGAGGCCACCGAGCTCCCCGTGTCCCGGTCCGCGGACGAGTGCCTCAAGTGCAACGTCTGCAACACCGTGTGCCCCGTCCTGCGGGTCACCGACAAGTTCCCGGGCCCCAAGTACTCCGGGCCCCAGGGGCAGCGCTTCCGCCTCGCCCACCTGCAGCCCATCGGAGGCCCGGGCTCGGCCAACCCGCCGTCGCCCGACGCGTCGGTGGACTACTGCTCGGGCTGCGGCTGGTGCACCACCGCCTGCCCGGCCGGCGTCAAGATCGCCGAGATGAACAGCCAGGCCCGGGCCCGCCTGCGCGAGGGCAAGCGGCCGAAGCTCCGCGACTGGGGCCTGGGCCAGACCGACCTCACCGGGTCGCTGGGGGTGGCGTTCTCGCCCATCGCGAACGTCGCGATGCGCAACCGGCCGCTGCGACGGGCGATGGAGCTCACGATCGGGGTCCACCACAAGGCCCCGGTGCCGCCGTTCGCGAAGCGCACTTTCCACTCCACGTGGAAGCGGCGCCAGGCCAAGGCGGGCACCGGACGCGGCAAGGCGCTGCCGGGCCCGGACAAGGCGATCGTGTACTTCCACGGCTGCTCGGCCAACTACTACGAGCCCCATGTCGCCGAGGCGGCGATCTGGGTGCTGCGGCGCAACGGCTTCGAGACCATCGTTCCCGAGCAGGTCTGCTGCGGGCTCCCGCTCATCAGCAACGGCCTCTACGACGACGCGCGAGCGCACGCCTGCAAGAACGCCAAGTCGCTCGCGCGCTACGCCAAGGCCGGCTACAAGATCATCGGCACCTCCACCTCGTGCACGCACACCATCAAGGCCGAGTACGAAGAGATGCTCGACATGCGCGACGAGGACACGCGGGCCATCTCCGCCGCCACATGGGACATCATGGAGTTCCTGCTCGACCTCCACGAGCAGGGGCGTCTGGACACCGGTTTCGGACGGCTTGACGAGGACCTCCCCTACCACGCCCCGTGCCAACTGCGCAGCCACGGGATCGGGCTGCCGGCGCTGGACCTGTTCGCCCTGATCCCGGGCCTGCGCGCCCGGGACATGGACCACGACTGCTGCGGTATCGCCGGCACGTACGGCCTCAAGCGCGAGAAGTACGACATCGCGATGGCCGTCGGCAGGCCGCTGTTCGACAAGATCACGGCCTCGGGGGCGAGCGTCGCGGCGTGCGACTCGGAGACCTGCCGGTGGCAGATCGAGGCGGCGACCGGCGTCCGGACCCGGCACCCGATCGAGATCCTCGCGGAGGCCTACCGGGCGATGGACCGGGCCCTCGGGACGGCTGAGCCGCCTGGGGCCTGACCCGTCGCGAGTCCTCGGGCGCTGCTCGCGCAATGCCACAGGCGCACATCCGGGACCACCCGCCGGCATTACGGCCTGCTTGCGCTCCGGGACGAGACCCGCGGTGGGCGCACCCGAGAGGACCGTGGCTGCCGACGGGTCGCGCTCGGCGCCCTCGGGAGGGCGCGGGCTGCACGTCGCCCTCGATGGGTCGTACCCGACGACCCGGGACCGGCAGGGGATCCGGGTGCGACGCCATGACGGCGGGCCTGGCGGTCATCGGCGTGGCGACCGTCCTGTATGGTCTGTGGCTGACGGCGGTGGTGACCGGCCTCGCGTGAGGCGCCACGGCGGCACCGCCCGCCCAGCGAGGAGCGAGGGTGTCGCACCGTCCCGACCACCCGACTGGCCCAGACGGGCCCGAGACCCGCCGGGAGCCCGTCGCGCCCGGCGGGTCCGTCCTGGTGATCGGGCCGGGCGCGGTCGGCTCGTGGCTGGGGGGGACGCTGGCCGGCGTCGGGTACGAGGTGACCCTTTTGGGGCGAAGCCCCCGGACCGGAGACATTCCGCGGCGCCTGACGGTGGAGGAGGCCGGGCGCGAGCGGACCGTGCCCGTCCGCCGGGTGGCCGACCCGGGCGATGTCCGACCCGACGTGGGCCTGGTGGTTCTCGCCGTTCGGGCCTTCGACGTCCCGGCCGCGCTGGCAACGGCCGTGCGCTGGCCCGAGGCGCCGCTCATGACCGCGCAGAACGGCATCGGGGCGGAGGCCGCGGCCCGGGTCGCGCGGACGTCGCCCCTGCTCGCGGGTTCGCTCACCGCGGCCGTCGAGCTCGTCCCGGGTGGCGTGCGCCGACTCCGGTCCGGCGGCCTCGGGATCGCGGCCCTCCCAGGCGACGGGTCGCGCGAGGCCGCCAGCCTGGCCAGCCGTCTGGCGGACGCCTGGACGGCTGGCGGGCTGCGATCGCGAGTCTTCCCCGACGCCGCCGCGATGAAGTGGTCGAAGCTGCTGGCGAACCTGGTCGCGAACGCCTCGAGCGCCATCCTGGACATGGACCCGGGGGACGTCTACGCCGACCCGGCCGGCTACCGCGTGGAGCGTCGCCAGTTCCGGGAGGCGGTCGCGGTGATGCGGGCGCTGAGCCTGGCTCCCGTCTCGCTGCCGGGTGCGCAGACGACGCTCCTGCTGCGCGGGCTGGCTCTCCCGGAGCCCGTCGGCCGGCCGATCGTCGCCCGGGCGATCGCGGGCGCTCGGGGCGGCAAGTCGCCCTCCCTGCGGCTCCACGTGCTCGGCGGGGGCGGTCCGCCCACGGAGGCGGCGTGGCTCAACGGCGCTGTGGCCGACGCCGGCGAGCGTCTGGGGGTGCCGGCCCCGGTCAACCGCGCCCTGGCGGCGCTCGTGGACGAGGTGGCCGCCGACCCGTCTCGGCGAGCTTGGTTCCGGGGCCGGCCGGACCGTCTTGCCGCGACCCTCGGAGCTGCCTGAGGGAGCGTCCACGCTGAGGCGGCGCGTGCCCCGCGGACCGTCTCGGCCAAACCCGGCGGGGGCCCGCGAACCTATACTTGCATCCCTGTGAACGCCGTTGATCTCCTCCGCGCCATCGTGCTGATCGCCGGTGCATACCTGCTCGGCAGCGTCCCGTTCGGCGTCGTCGTGGCGAGGGTGAGCGGCGGGCCGGATCCGCGGACGATCGGCAGCGGGCGCACCGGCGGGGCGAACACCATGCGGGCGATCGGCCCCAGGCTCGCGCTGCTCTCAGGGCTGCTCGACATGTGCAAGGGACTCGTGGCCGTGCTCGTCAGTGGCGCGGTGGGGGGCGGCGTCGAGGTGCAGGTCCTGGTCGGGCTGGCGGCCGTGATCGGCCACAGCCGCTCGGTCTTCCTGGGCTTCGGCGGCGGGCGCGGCGTGGCGCCTGCCTTCGGGGGGCTGCTCGGCTTCCAGCCGCTGGTCGCCCTCGTGGTCGTGCCCGTGTTCGCCGGGGTGATCCTCGTCACCCGGTACTCGTCGGCGGGCTCGCTGCTCGGGTCAGCGCTCGGGGGCGTGCTCATGACGGCCGTCGTCGCCACCGGGGGCCTGAGCCCGTGGCTCTATGTGTACTCGATCGGCGGGCCAGTCTTGGTGTGGCTGTTCCACCGGGACAACATCGTCCGGCTGGCACGGGGCGAGGAGCGCAAGCTCACCTTCGGGCGCCCGGCCGAGGGAGGCGGCGGGTCGCCTCGCCCCGGCGGCACGCCTCCAGCCTGACCGGCGGCCCGGCCAGCGGCGTCGGCGCCTCGTCCGTTTGCCATGCCCGGCCGGCCGGGGTGCTCAGCCGGAGATGGCCTCGCCGCAGCCGCCATCCACGAACGCGATCATGCCCGTGATGGCGGCGTCCTCGTCGGCGCCGTCCGCGGTGATCCGGATCCGGTTGCCGGTCTTGGACTTGGTCCCGATGACACTGAGCATCGACTTGGCGTCGCCCCGGCTGCCCGGGTTGTCCGGATTCTCCAGCAGGATGGATGACCGGTATCGAGCGGCCGTCCGGACGAACAGGGCGGCGGGTCGGGCGTGGATGCCGGCGGGGTTGCGGACGGTGGTTTCGGCGGAGCGCATGGCCGGAAGCGTACCCGAGCCGGGTGCCGTCGTCAGACCCCTGTCGTCGGGCCTATGTCGTCAGGCCCCCGGCAGCACGTCGCCGAGGAGCCGCAGCGTGTTCTCCCCCATGACCAGCCGGATCTGGGCCTCGTCCAGGCCGGCCAGCAGCAGCTGCTCGGTGAGAATCGCGAGGCCGGCCGCGTCGAACGGCACCTCCACCGCGCCGTCCCAGTCCGAGCCCAGCCCGACATGCTCCGCGCCGATCAGGTCCACCGCGTAGGCGATGCTCCGAGCGATCCACTCGGGCGCCTTGCCACCCGACGCGGTGTCCCAGAACCCGATGCCCACCACGCCGCCCGTAGCGGCGATCCCCCGCAGGTGCTCGTCACGCAGGTTCCGGGCGTTGTCGCACACGCCCCGCACGCCCGTGTGCGACGCGACGACCGGCCGGGTGGCCATCGCGAGCGCGTCATCGATGGTGGCGGCGGAGGCGTGCGCGAGGTCCAGCACGATCCCCTTGGCCTCCATGCGCCGGACCATGTCGCGGCCCTTCGCGGTGAGCCCGCCCTGCTCCAGGCCGTGGGCGGACCCGCCGAACGCCGTGTCGAAGAAGTGCGACGGCGAGATCATCCTGACCCCGGCGTCGAACACGGTGTCCACGTTCGCCGGGTCGTCGTCGAGCGCGTGCGCGCCCTCGATCGAGAGCACGCCGGCCGTGAGCCGCGGGTTGCGCGACCGCTCGGCGAGGAACGCCGCCAGGTCGGCGCGCGTGCGGACAAGCCGAAACTCGCCGCCCGAACGCGCCGCGAACCGATCTGCCGCGGCGGCGAAGTTGAGCACGCGCGCGGTCAGGCTGCGCCACGTGGCGGGCGGCCAGCGCTTCGCCAGGGCGAGCGTCAGGATCTCGTCGGTCGAGTCGTCGTTGTGCTCGATGTTCATGCGCTTGGGGGTCTTCGTCGGCATCGAGAAGACCTGGAGCGCGAGGTTGCCCTCCTGCATCCGCGGCACGTCCACGTGGCCACGGGCGGAGCGGCGGACGAGGTCGCGCCCGAACAGCAGCGAGTCGGCGTGGAGGTCGGCGATCCGCAGCGTGGCGTGGAGCGCCAGCGCCCGCTCGGACGGCGCGGGCCAGGGCCCGGGGGTGACCGGGTTCATCCGCGCCTCGAGGCGGGCGGCCACCGCGTCGAGGGCGGGACGGGCGAGGGCGGCTGTCGCGAGGGCGGCTGTGCCGGCGGCCAGGGCGGCAGAGCGGCGGGCTCCCATGGCCATCAGTACGGCGAGCGGCCGCGGGTCGGCCGGATCACGATCGGCACGCTGTACCGCTCGGCGAAGCGCTCGGGCGAGTGGAAGTTCGCCGCGATCCGGTCCGCGTACTTGGCAACGTACGCCGTGTGCTCCGGCAGCGGCGGCAGGCTCGGATCGATCGTCGCCTCGCCCTCGATGAACACCACGTCGCCGCCGTTGTCGTCGTTGAAGTGGAGCGAGACCTTGGGGTTGGCGGCGAGATTCTGGTTGCGGCGGGCGCGATTGTCGCCGTAGGTGAGGATCGTGCCGTCCTGCCAGAGGAACCACACGGGTAGCGACTGGGGCTGCCCGTCGGGGGTGACGGTGGTCAGCCACACGATGGGCTCGGAGGCGAGGCGCTCGAGCGCGCGCTGGTCACGGGCGCTGCCGGAGTCGAAGATCATCGGGTGCTCCTTGCTGGGCTCTGCCTTGGCGAATGGCTAGGCGGATGGCTGGGCGGACGGCGGGGCGGCGGGCGGCGGGGCGATCGAGGACGGCACGGCAGCGGCGGCGCCCCGCGACGGGCGGGCACGGACCTCGTCGAGGAAGGCGAGCGACCGGGGCTCGCGCTCGAGGGCGATCCGCATGAACTCCCGCATCGCGGCCTCCACCTCGCGCTCGGTGGCCTCCGGCAGGCGGAGCCCGGCGATCGCCTCGACGTCCAGGCGCTGGTAGGCCTTGAGCAGCTTGAGCGCCTCGAGCCCGAGGCCCGTGTGGGCAGCGGGCGGACCCGGGCAGCGGGCGCAGAGCACGCCCCCGAGCGGCGGCACCCAGCGGTAGGACTCCGTCGGCTCCAGCATGCGGTCGCACTCGACGCATCGGTCCACCTCGGGCCGCTGGCCCAGCTCGTCGGCCAGGTGCATCTCGTACCAGCGGGCCACGCGGCCCGGGGCCATCCCCGCGTCGAGGAGCTCGTACGCGCGGTGGATCAGCGCGTACAGGGGCTCCGCCGCGTGGCGCTCCTCGAGGCTGCGGTCGGCGAGCTCCGCGAGATACCAGGCCGTGGCTGCGCTCTCGAGGCGGTCGCGCAGGCGGAGCCAGGCCCGGCCGACGCGGACCTCGGTCACCACGTCGAAGGTGCGGCCGCGCGCGAGGGCGATGTTCAGCTCGGCGAAGGGCTCGAGGCTGCCGCCGAGGCGCGACGACGGGCGTCGGACGCCCTTGGCGATGGCCTTGAGCTTGCCGTGCTCAGGCGTGATGAGCGTCAGGACACGGTCAGCCTCGCCCAGGTCGAACCGGGCGAGGACGATGGCGTCGGTGACGTAGCGGCGCGGCGCGGGCACCACGCGACGGTAGCACCAGCGGCCTGCCCGGGCGCACCTGCCGGCACTCTCCCGGGCCGAGCCCTCAACAGGCTACTTTTCGCGGACACGTTTATCGGCGCGGACGGTACACTCACGCCACCATGACCGTGATCAACGAGCTCGACCTCGCCCAGATGCTCGCCGACACCGAGGCGGAGATCCTGCGTGTCGTCAGCGACCGCGACGGCGCCACGGTTGGCGTCTACGAGATGATCCGGTACCACCTCGGGCTGGACGGGTCGGACGGGCCTCGCGGCAAGCGGATGCGCCCGCTGCTCGGCCTCCTCGCCTACACATCCATCGCCGGCGAGCACGCGCGTGCCCTCCCCGGGGCCGCGGCCGTGGAGCTGGGCCACAACTTCAGCCTGGTCCACGACGACATCGAGGACGGCGACGTCGAGCGCCGCCACCGGGCCACGCTGTGGGCGCTTCACGGGGTGCCGCAGGCGATCAACACCGGCGACCTGATCTTCAGCCTGTCCCGCGTTGCGCTCCACCGGCTGACGGACCTCGGGTTCAGCGACTCGAAGGTCCTGCGCCTGATGCGCCTCTACGACGAGACGTGCGTGGCGCTGTGCGAGGGGCAGTACATCGACATCGCCACCTCCGCGCAGGATGCGCCGATGACGGTGGAGCTGTACTTCGACATGATCGGGCGCAAGACCGCGGCCCTGATCGCCGCGTCGATCGAGGCGGGCGCGCTGCTCGCCACCGACGACGACGAGGTGATCGCGCGGTACCGGCGGTTCGGCTGGAGCCTCGGCCTCGCCTTCCAGCTCAACGACGACCTGCTCGGCATCTGGGGCGCGGAGCAGAAGACCGGCAAGGTGCCCACCGACGTGGCGCGCCACAAGAAGACCCTGCCGCTGCTGTACGCGTTCGAGCACGCCGGGCCGGCGGACCTCGCGCGCCTGACCGAGCTCCACGCCCGGCCAGAGCCGACCGACGCGGACGTGGGCGAGATCGTGGCCGTCCTGGAGCGCGCCGGTGCCGACGTGTTCACGCGCACCGAGGCGCGCCGTCACCGCGACGCCGCCCTGGGCGAGCTGGAGGGGCTCTCGGCCGTGGACCCGGCCGTCCGCCAGAAGCTGATCGGCATCATCAACTCGGTGATCAGCGCGTAGGGACGCGCGGCCCAGTCGCGTCCGGGCCCACGCGGGCCCGGGCCAGCGCGAGGCTCCGGCGGCCCGGAGGCGCGCCCGTCCGCGCCGCGCCACTTCGAGGCTGAGGCTAGTCCTCGCCGTCCTCGGCGGATTCGTCGGCGACCGGCACCTCGAGCTCCACGAGCACCTTGGCCACCCGCCGGCCGTCGGTGGACTCGACGGTGAGGTGCAGCCCGCCCACGCGGACCTCGTCGCCAACCTGCGGGATGCCCCCGATGCGGTGGTAGACCAGGCCGCCCACCGTGTCGTACTCGTCTTGGTCCTCAAGCTCCGTCCGCAGGTCCCAGATCTCGAGCAGGTCCTCGATCGCCGACCGTCCGTCCACCCGCGCGAGGTGCTCGCCGATCATCTCGACCAGCGGCTCCTCGGCGTCGTACTCGTCCTGGATCTCGCCGACGATCTCCTCGAGCAGGTCCTCGATGGTGACCAGCCCGGCCGTGCCGCCGTACTCGTCGAGCACGATCGCGATATGGACCTTGCGCCGCTGGAACTCGTGGAGCAGGTCATCGATGGACAGCGACTCGGGGACGAACACCGGCGCCCGCAACAGGCTGCGGAGCGACGGCCGCGCGGTCGCGTCGGACTTGAGGAACGGCAGCAGGTCCTTGGCGTAGAGGATGCCCACCACCTCGTCCACGGAGTTCTCGTACACGGGGACGCGCGAGTGGCCGCCATCGATGATCAGGTCGATGGCCGCGTCGAACGTGGCGTTGGCGTTGAGGCCGATGATGTCCACGCGCGGCACCATGACCTGGTGCAGCCGCCGGTCGCCGAGCTCGATGACCGCGTTGATCATCTGCTCCTCCTCGGCCTCGAGGATCCCCTGCTCCCCGCCCCGCTCGACGATCAGCCGAAGCTCCTCGGCCGTGATCTGCGCCTCCGAGTTGACGCTGGCGCCGAACGGGCGGATGACCGCCCGCGTGAGCCCGGTGAGGACCGCCACCAGCGGCGACAGGAGGCGCCCCAGCAGGTCGAGCGGCACCGAGAGCACCAGCGCGACGCGCTCGGCGTAGGCAAGGGCGAGCGACTTGGGCACAAGCTCCGCGAACACGATGGTGAGCAGCGACAGGACGATGGTCACGACGAGCAGGCCGAGGCCGTCGGCGGTTGACCCGTCCAGGCCCGCCGACGCGAGCGCGCTCGCGAGCTGCTGGCTCAGGCTCACCGCTGCGAACGCCGAGGCGAGGAAGCCGATGAAGGTCACGCCGATCTGGCTGACCGCCAGGAACCGGCCGGGATCGTCAAGCAGGCGGCGCACGCGCCGGGCGCCCGGCCGGTCCTCATCCACCAGCTGGTCCACTCGGCTGCGCCGGATGGAGACCAGGGCGATCTCGCTCGCGACGAAGAAGCCCTCGAGGACGGTGAGGACGGCCAGCAGCAGGATCTCGGGGATCGGGGTGCTCACCCCGCGCCACCGTCCCGCGCCGGGTCGTGCGCGGGCCGGGCGACCGGGGCGGGCTGCGCTGGGGCCGCCGACGGCGCGTCGGCCGACGGGCTGACGTCGCGGATCCGCGCGGGGACGCCCACCGCCAGGCGACCCGCCGGCACATCGTGGGTGACCACGGCGCCGGCGCCGGTCTTGGCCCCATCGCCCAGCGTCACGGGGGCGCGGAGCATGGTGTCCACGCCCAGGAACACACCCCGCCCGATTGTCGTGCGGTGCTTGCGCGCGCCGTCGTAGTTGGCGGTGATGGTGCCCGCGCCCACGTTCGTGTCGGCACCCACGTCCGCGTCGCCCAGATAGCTGGTGTGGTGCTGGCGGACGTGCTCGCCCAGACGGCTGTTCTTGATCTCGGCGAAGTTCCCGATCTCCGATCGGCGCCCCACGTGCGCGCCGGGGCGCAGGTGCGACATCGGGCCGACCGTGACCGCGTCCTCGACCGTCGAGCGCTCGACGATGCTCGCCCAGACCACGCAGTCCTCGCCGATCGTGGCGTCGAAGAGCTGCGAGCCCGCCCCGATCCGCGTGCCTCGCCCGACGCGCGTGGCGCCTCGCAGGATCACGTTGGGCTCGAGCGTGACGTCCTGGGCCAGCTGCACCCCGTGGTCAACGTAGGCGGTCGAGGGATCCAGCATCGTGACGCCCGCGCGCATCCACCGGTCGTTGATCTCGACCCGCATGTCCCACTCGGCGCGGGCCAGCTCGGCGCGGTCGTTGATGCCCATCAGGCGTCCGTCGTCATCGACGTCGAGCGCGCCCACGAGGCGACCGTCCGCGCGCGCAAGACCGACGAGCTCGGTGAGGTACAGCTCCCCGGTCGCGGGCGACTCGCGCAGGTCGCCGATCCGCCGCCGCAGCCACGCCGCCTCGAACGCGTACAGCCCCGCGTTGACCTCCGTGATCGCGAGCTCCTCGTCCGTGGCGTCCTTCGCCTCGACGACCCGCTCGACGGTGCCCGCCTCGTTGCGGACGACGCGCCCGAGGCGGGCCGGGTCGATCGCGTCCACCGCGACGAGCGCCAGGGCCGCATGGTCCATCCGCCGCGCCTCAAGCAGGGCCGTCAGGAGCTCGGCGCGGACGAGCGGCACGTCGCCGCTCAGCACGAGCACCTCGTCGGCGTCCTCGGGGACGGCCAGGAGGCCCGCGCGCACCGCGTCGCCCGTCCCTCGCGGGACGTCCTGCAGCGCGGGGTGCGCGATATCCGCCACCGCGTCGCGGACCGCCTCGGTGGCCGGCGAGTACACGACGACGGGCTTGGCGCCGGTGGCCTCGACCGCGGCCTCGATCACCCAGCCCACGAGCGGGCGGCCGCAGATGCGGTGCAGGACCTTGGGCGTGGCGGACCGCATGCGGGTGCCGAGGCCGGCCGCCATCACGACGGCGACCGTGCGGCGCGCAGGGCCGGAGGCGGGGCCGGTCACGGCGTCGGGCGCGGCGCGGACCGCGGGCCGACGCGGGTCGGTCTGCCGGCGTCGTCGCCCTGGGGTGTGGGGGAGTTCGTCATGTCGGGCGCCGCGATTCTGTGGGCCGGGGGTACGGGGTGTCAAACGGGTCGCGAAGCGTCTGCTGCGCCGACCCGCCCGGCCTACGGGCGCCGCGCGATCGCCTCGATCTCCACCCGTCCGCCCTTCGGCAGCGCCGCGACCTGCACGGTCGAGCGAGCGGGCGGCGGATCCGGCATGAAGCGGCCGTAGATGGCGTTGACCACCGTGAAGTCGTTCATGTCGGCCAGGAAGATCGTGGTCTTCACGACGTCCTCGAACGTGAGGCCCGCGGCGTCGAGCACCGCGCGCAGGTTGAGCATCGAGCGCTCGGCCTGGGCCTCCGCGCCGTCGAGCAGGTTGCCGGTCGCCGGGTCGAGGCCGAGCTGGCCGCTGCAGAAGACCAGGTCCCCCACCGCGATCGCCTGGCTGTACGGGCCGATGGCGGCGGGCGCGTCGCCGGTGAAGATGGCGTCACGGGTCATAGCTGGCTCTCCGATGCTGGGGCGGTGATGGTGGTGGCCTCGATGAACGGCGGGCGCGGGCCGGGGGCCACGAGCGAGCCCGACGCGACGGCCTCGCGGAGCTTGGCCGCGGCCTCCTCGGCCCCGGCCCGCGAAGCATAGAGGGCCCAGTGGGTGGGACCGGACCCCGAAACGCCGATCGGGACGCCGAGCAGCCTGAGCAGCGCCCGCTTGAAGGGCACCAGGGCGGGCTCCACGGCCGCGGCGGCGGGCGCGAGGTCATTGGCTGCCGCCAGGACCGAGGCCCGGACCAGGAGCATGTCGGAGGTGAGCATGCCTCGGCGGAGCTCGTCGGCGAGGTGCGAGGACGCGAGCCGCGCGGCGCCGGCAGGGCCTCTGGCCCCCAGGTCCCAGGCGCGGAACACCGCGGGCGTCGCGAGCGGCACGTCCGGCGTCACGAGGAGCAGGCCCGGGCGGTCCGGCCAGCCCTGGGCGTCGCGGAGCCACCCCAGCGGCGTGATCCGCTCGCCGCGGCCCTCGACCAGCGCGGGACCGCCCACCGCGAAGAACGGCACGTCCGAGCCCAGGCCGGCGGCGATCCGGTGGCGCGTCTCGAGCGGCAGGACCACGCCCCACGCCTCGAGGGCCGCGTCCGCCGCGGCAGCCGCATCCGAGGAGCCGCCGGCGAGGCCCGCCGCCACGGGGATGCGCTTCTCGAGGCGCGCTGCCAGCGGGAGCAGCAGCCTGGGCTCGACGCCAGCCTCGCGGGCGGCCGCACGGGCGGCTGAGATCGCCCGCAGCACGAGGTTGCCGGCCGTGGGCCCGGGGTCAAACCCGTCCACGTGGAGCATGTCCGCGCCACCCGGCGGCAGGGCGGCGAGCGACAGCCGGTCCGCGACGCCGGTCGGGACCATCACGCTGTGGAGCTCGTGGTAGCCGTCCGCGCGCAGCCCCAGCACCGCGAGCGTGAGGTTCACCTTGGCCGGGGCGAGGCGCACCACCGGGGCGAGGCGGCGGGTGGGGTCGGTCATCTGGGTCCTCGTCGCGTCCTGGCCGCGGGTCGCCGCGGTGCGTTGCCCATCATGCCGTCTCGTCGAGCCGGGCGACGCGGCCCCGGACCCTCCGGAGCGGGACGATCGCGGCCCACAGCGCCGCGGTCGAGCCGAGGACCAGCCCGACGAGGTGGCCCTCGACGAGCGGCAGGCCGAGCAGGCTCGCCAGCGCGATCGGCCCGACGAACAGGCCGAAGGCCAGCGGGATGTAGAGCATCGCGACCAGCTGTCCCACGCAGCCCATGGCCCCGCCGCCCATCTGGCGCGGGTCGTCCCAGGTGAAGTTCGCGCTCAGGACGCCGAACGCCAGGAGGATGCCGGTCATCCCGGCGAGGCACAGCGCCGATGCGGCGAGGCTGTAGGCGAAGGCGGCGAGGCTCATCTCGCGCACGATCGCGATCGCGACCGTGAACGCGGCCGCGAGCAGGAGGACGGGCAGGTACGCCACGGCGAACTTCGCCACCAGGAGCTGGCTCGTGCGCACCGGTGCCGCCTTGACGAGCCAGTACGACCGGCCCTCGCGCGAGAACGACGTGCTGGCCAGCCGGGCGAGCAGCATCGAGCCGACGAACAGCGACAGGCCCACGCCGCTGTACGAGAGGACGAGGCGCAGCGGCTCGGCGAGGTCGCCGGCGGCGGGGCCGCCCGGCGAGGGGCCGCCCGGCGAGGAGCCGCCGCGGAACAGCAGGAGCGTGTAGGCCACGCCCATGATCAGGGGCGTGACCAGCTGGGAGAGGTTCCGCAGGTCTCGGCGGAGCGTGAGCGCGTCGCGCCAGAGCAGGCCCCAGACGGGCGGCGACACCAGGCGCGCCAGCCGAGGCCGGGTCGTATCTGCCGAGGCGCCCGCGCTGGGCGTCCGGGTCCGCCGGGACCTGGCCGTGCGCCCGATCGCCTGCATCCCGGCCCACCCCGAGTAGTACCAGCGCTCGGCCGTCAGCACGGCCAGCCAGAAGGCGGCGCACCCCGCGCCGATCACCAGGGCGACCAAGGGCAGGCCCGGCAGCCAGTGGCCCTCGCCCAGCTCGACCAGGCCCCGTCCGGCCCAGTTGAGCGGGAGCCAGGGCGTGCTCGCGACCAGGAGCATGCCGCTGATCTGGGACCTGGAGACGGAGCCGCCATCGCCTCCCAGCGCATGGCTCAGATTGACCGCCTGCGAGAGGCCCACCGCGACGATCGCGCCGACGAAGGCGAGGATCTCCGCGGCCCGGCGCGGCGGCATGACGCGGACCACCAGCATGACCAGCAGCGACGACAGGCCGGCGGCGGCGAGGGTGAGCACGGCCATCACCAAAAGGAGTAGCGGGTAGTAGAGGGGCGTGTAGCCGCCGGACAGCCCGAGGCCGACGAGCACCGGCAGCCCGAACAGGCTGATGAGGGCGAGCACCGGGACCACCGTCTGGACGACCTTGGCGATGAACACCGCCCGGATGGGCACGGGCGTGGCCAGCAGGAAGTCCATGTCCCCGGTCAGGTACAGGCCCTGGAGCAGCCCGCCGAAGCTGGTGAGCAGGATCGCGAAGAACAGCCCCGTCAGGATCAGGACCGGGATGGAGGCAAGGACCGGCGCGGTGTCGGTCCCGAGGTCGTGCGCGAGCCCGGGCGAGCGCAGGAAGTCCAGCAGCCGCCAGCTCGCCGCCAGCAGGAAAACGGCAAGCGCGAGCAGCAGCAGCGCTCCGATGGCCGTGCCGATCCGGGCGCGCCCGGTCGCACGGCGAATGCCGCTCAACGCGATCCGGATCCGCAGCCGCAGGAGCTTGCGGACGGCCGGCAGGACCCGCCCGTCGGGGGCCCGCTCCGCCGGCATCTGGGCGAGCGTGCTCATTGCAGGACGCGGGCGAGCTCGGCGACCTCCGCGCCGCCCGTGAGACCCAGGAAGATGTCCTCGAGGCTCGCCTGGCCCGACGAGTCGAGCGCCCGCAGCTCGTCCATCGTGCCCACGGCGATGAGCTGGCCCCGGTCGATGATCCCGACGCGGTCGCACATGCGCTCAGCGATCTCGAGGATGTGCGTCGAGAGCATCACCGCGGACCCGCGGTCGGCCATCTGGCGCAGGATGTCCTTGATGAGCCGCGCCGACTTGGGGTCGAGGCCGACCGTCGGCTCGTCGAGCACGAGCACGCGCGGGTCGTGCAGCAGCGCGGTGGCGAGCGCGGTCTTCTGCTGCATCCCGTGGCTGTAGGAATCGATCGTGTCGTCCGCGGCGGCGGCCAGGTCGAACATCCGGAGCAGCTCGTCGATGCGGCGCGCGGCGTGGCCCCGGTCGAGGCTGTAGAGGTCCGCCACGAAGCGCAGCAGCTCGCGGCCACTCAGCTTGGCGTACAGGTTTGGCGAGTCGGGAACGTAGCCGCTCGCGGCCTTGGCGCCGAGCGGATCCGCCCCGACGTCGTGGCCGGCGACCCGCACCACGCCCGACGTCGGCTGGAGGAGGCCCACGATCATCTTGATCGTGGTCGTCTTGCCGGCGCCGTTGGGCCCGAGGAAGCCGAACACCTCGCCGCCGCGCACGTCGAAGCTGACGTCGTTCACGGCGATCTTGTCGCCGTACCGCTTGACGAGGTTGCGGGTCTGGATCAGGGCGTCAGGCACCGGGTCTCCTGTCGGCACGGGGGCGCTTCGTGATCCTATGCCTGACAACTCGGTCGCCGCGACCGCGTCCAGGGCGACGCAGGCGCACCCGGAGGCGGCTCAGCGCCCGCCCGGGAGCGGCCCGATCGCCTCCGACAGCGCGATCCACTCCCCCACCGCGACGGTCTGCGGACGCCGGTCCGGCGCGATGCCGACGGCGGCCAGCGCGGCGTCCACGCGCCCAGCCTCGATCGGCAGCTGGCGGCGCAGGACGTTGTGGAGCATCTTGCGCCGCTCGCGGAAGCCCGCCTGCACAAGCCGCCACAGCTGGTCCTCGGCCGCGGCGTCGAGCCGGTCGTCGGTGTCGTACGGCTCGAGCACCAGCACGGCCGACTCGACCTTGGGCGCGGGCTCGAACGCCTCGCGCGGGACGCGGAAGGCCACGCGGGCCCGGGCGTGGTACTGGACGAACACGGAGAGGTAGCTCATCTCGCCCACGGGCGCCGCGATCCGCTCGGCCACCTCGCGCTGGACCATCAGGACCAGGCGCCCGGCTCGGGGCGGCTGGCCGAGGAGCCGGTGCATGATGGGGCTCGTGATGTGGTACGGCAGGTTGGCGACCACGTCGTAGGGCGGCTCCACAAGCCGGACGAGGTCCTGGTCGAGCGCGTCGCCCTCGATCAGGCGCAGCTGGCCCGCCTCGAGCTCGGCGACGTAGGCGTCGCGCAGATACGCGGCCAGCCCGCTGTCGAGCTCCACGGCCGTGACCGCCGCGCCGGAGGCCAGCAGGCCTCCTGTGAGGATCCCGAGGCCGGGGCCAATCTCCAGCACCGCGCGGCCCGGTCTCGGGTCCGCCTCCGCGAGAATCCCCTCGAGCACCTCCACGTCGGCGAGGAAGTTCTGCGAGAGCCGGTGACGCGCGTGCAGGCCAGCCGACGAGAGGACCCGCCGGACATGCCGCGGGTCGAGGCGCAGGTCGCTCACGAGCTCGTCGCCGCCGGGCGCGCGAGCGGGAGCGACGGCCGGGCGTCCAGCTCCAGGCCCGCCCGCACCCCCGCGGCGAACCGCCGCGCACCTGCCGCGCCGATCATGGCGCCGTTGTCGGTGCACAGCCCGGGCCGCGGGATGACCAGCGCCAGGCCGCGCGCCTCCGCCTCGCCGCTGATCCGGGCCCGCAGCGCGCCGTTGGCCGCGACGCCGCCGCCGAGGACGATGCCTCGCGCGCCGACCTCCTCCGCCGCGCGGATGGTCTTGGTCGTCAGGACGTCCACGACGCTGTCCTGGAAGCCCCAGGCCAACTCGGCAACGGTCGCGGCGGCCAGGTCGCCCTCGCGCCCGTCCGCGGGCAGGCCCTCGTCGGCGCGTGCCTGCGTCACGATGCGGCGGGCCGCGGTCTTGAGCCCGGAGAAGCTGACGTCATAGGTGTCGCGCAGCCAGGCCCGTGGGAAGACGCGGTCGTACGCGGTGGCCCTGGTCGCCTCGCGGGAGATGGCCGGGCCGCCCGGGTAGCCCAGGCCCAGCAGCCGGCCGACCTTGTCGAAGGCCTCGCCGGCCGCGTCGTCAACCGTGCCGCCCAGGTACCGGTAGTCGAGGTGGTCGCGCATCTCCACGAGGAAGGTGTGCCCGCCCGACACCACGAGCGCCACCAGCGGGAACGGCGGCGCGTCGTGCTCGGCCTCGCCCGGGTCCAGCAGCCAGCCCGCGTACAGGTGCCCCTCGAGATGGTTGACCGGCACCAGCGGCTTGCGGTGCGCCCAGGCGAGCGTCTTGGCGAAGTTGATCCCCACCAGCAGCGAGCCCGCCAGGCCCGGCCCGTAGGTCACCGCCACGCCGTCCACGTCGCGCATCGTCACGCCGGCAGTGGCCAGCGCCTCGTCGAGGACCGGCACGATCCAGCGCAGGTGGGCACGGGCCGCGACCTCGGGGACGATCCCGCCGCTGGGCGCGTGGAGTGCCACCTGGCTCGCCACCACGTTGGCATGGATGCGACGGCCGTCCTCGACCAGGGCGATGCCCGTCTCGTCGCAGGACGACTCGACGGCCAGCAGGAGCGGCCCGCTCACCGGAGCGGCTCCCCGGGCGCAGGCTCGCTCGGCTCGGCGGAGGGCGCCGGGGACGCGTCGAGGGCCGTACGGAGGCGGGCGACCCGATCCCGCATCGCGGGCAGCTCCAGCGGCTCGGTGGTCATGATCAGCGCGTCCTCGTTGTTGTCGCTGTAGTAGCGCGGCCGGATGCCGACCGGCCGGAAGCCGTACTTCTCGTACAGGCGACGCGCCGGCAGGTTGGACAGACGGACCTCGAGCGTGGCCTCGCGGGCCTGGCGCTGCCGGGCGAGGTCGAGCAGCGCCAGGAGCAGCCGCTCGCCGATGCGCCGGCGGCGGTACCGCGGGTCCACCGCGAACGTCGTGACGTGCGCCTCGTCCACCATCAGCCAGAGGCCGCCATACGCCACCACCTGCTCGCCCATGACGGCGACCACGTACTGCGCCAGACGGTTGGTTTCGATCTCCTGGCGGTAGGCGCGCTCGGGCCAGGGCGTCGTGAACGACGCGCGCTCGATCACCTGGACGGCCGGCAGGTCCGCGATGCGCATCGGTCGGATCAGCAGGATCGGCTGCGGGTCGCTCACGGCCTGGCGCCACCCGCGGCGGGTCCGGGCTCGGAGCCGCTCATCTCGACGCCCTCGTCGGGGAGCGGCATGCGTATCCCGCGCGGCAACGTCACGTATTCGGGCACGAGCGTTGCGAGGTCGTCGGTGTCGCCCGCCGCCAGGCGGGCCGCGCCAATCCGAAGCATCGCGGCCGCCAGACCGTCCACGGCGGCCTCGCCCAGCGAGACCGCCTCCTGCGGCGCCCGGCCGGCCAGGTCCACGGCCACCAGCCGCTCGTCGGCGGCCAGCCCGAGGTCCGCCCCGCCCGGCACGATCCGCGCCGCCTCCCCGAGCCGGAGCAGCACGCGGTCGTTGGGCCCGGCGGGTGCCACCAGGACGAGCCCCGAGGCGGCCGGGTCCGCGGCGCGGGCCGCATCGAGCAGGGCGAGTCCGGTGGCGATGCCCACGATCTGCAGGCCGAGCGCGTGCGCGAGGCCCTTGGCGGTGGCGATCCCGACGCGGAGGCCGGTGAACGCCCCGGGACCGGTGCCCACCGCGATCGCCCCGAGGTCCGAGAGCGTCACGTGGCGGTCCCCGAGCAGCGCGCCGGTCCGCGCCAGCAGCTCCTCGCCGTGGCGGTAGCCGGCGGTCCACCGGCGCTGCTCGATCAGGGCGCCCTCGGCGGTGCCCAGCGCCACCACGGCACGTGTCGTGGCCGTGTCGATGAGCAGGATCGGCCCGCGCTGGGTCATGCCGCCGCCTCCAGATACCGCGCGTACGCGTCCGACCCGGCCCGCAGCGTGATCCTCCGGTCCTCGTCGCCGGTCCCGTCGATGCGCACGTCGAGCCGCCCCGCGGGCAGCGCGTCGCCCAGCCGCTCGGCCCACTCCACCAGGACCACGCCCTCCAGCTGGCGCTCGTCAAGGAGCCCGCCAGCGAGCGCGTCGGCGGCGTCCGCGAGGCGGTAGAGGTCCAGGTGGAACATCGGGATCCGGCCCGCATACTCGGCCATCAGCACGAACGTGGGCGAGCTCACGACGCCATCGACGCCGAGGCCGGCCGCGAACCCCTTGGCGAACTGGGTCTTGCCCGCGCCGAGGTCGCCCACCAGGCACAGCAGATCGCCCGGGCGGGCCGCATGAGCGAGCCGCGCGGCGAGGTCACGGGTTGCCGCGGGGTCGTGCGTTTCGACGACGCGCTCGCGGAGGGCGGGGTGGGGCATCACGCGGGAGGGTAGCCGAACCGCGCGACGGGTGCGACGGGACGGGCGCCCGGCACGTCAGCCGAAGCGCTCGAGATCGCCAAGCGGCAGGACGACCGGGCTCGGCTCGCCGTCGAGCTGCACGCGCGCAGCCTCGAGGTGGACGCCGCCGGCGAACCGCCACAGGCCCGCCGGCTCGAGCACCCTTCCCTCGGCGCCCAGGTTGGGGCCCGACCGCACGCGGACCCAGTCGGGCGCCACCTCGGGCAGATCGACGGCCGAGCCGTCGAACACGAGCGCCGGCGGGTCCACGAGCAGCGCGACCTCGTGGCCGGCCAGCCGCTCGAGCAGCGCCGCCAGCGGGGTCGCGATCGGGCGTCGCAGCGCACCGTCGAGGGCGAGCACGGCGAACGGCTCGGGCATGTGGAGGGCTGCCCGCTGCCGCCGCTCAGAGGCCTGGAAGTCGCGCAGGTCCTTGCCGGCGATCGCGGCCGCGATGATGCCCCGCACGCCCATGGCGCGCGCCCGGGTGAGCGCCTCCGCGTCGATCCGCGAGCCGACCACCAGGATGCTCCCGGTCCGACCCACGTCGATGCCGCCGGGACGGAGCTCGCCGAACGGGTCCGTCGCCAGCTCGAGCCGACCGCGCGAGGTCGTGCCGACCGCGAGCGTTCCGCGGAGCGCCAGGCCGGCGACCCGGATGCGGATCAGGGCGCCGGGACGGACCTCGGTGACGATCCCCGACACGGCGGACGTGATCGGCGCGCGATGGTCGCCGGTGACCAGCCGCCAGCGCGTGGCCTTGCCGGGCACGGGGCCCAGCAGCTCCCCGTCGGCCGGTCGGTCGGCGCGGTGGCGGCGGCCGGGTGCCGGGGCCCAACGGCCGCCGGCCAGGGGGCGCTCGCCCTCCGGCAGGCGCACGTCCACCTCGTCCAGCCTGCGGTCGCGCAGGTGCTCGAGCAGCAGGTCGCCCGGCATGACGGCCGCACCCGGGCCGACCAGCGGTCGGTCGCCTGGCGGCAGCGGGACGGTTGTCTCCAGACCGGCCTCGACCGGGGGCCGCCGCGGGATCTCGTCGCGCCAGTCGGGCGTCGGCTCGCCGGTCACTGATCGAGCCCCGGCCACATGGGCACCTGCCATCCGGCGAGGAGCTCCCGCCGCGGCTCGAGCCGGTCCGGGAGGCGCATGGGGATGTCGCGCAGGTCCACGATCAGGCCGCCGAGGCCACCCGTCACACCGAGGTCCGCGCGCCTGGTCCGCGTGCCGACGTTCACCGGGTCGCGGAAGCGGAACTCCGCGGTCGCCCGCTCGCCGGGGGGCACGTCGATGAGATCGATGCCGCCCGGCTGGAGTTCAACCTCCGTCGGGTCGCCCGGCCCGCGCACGGCTAGCGTGCCCACGCTCCGGGACGGCCGCAGCCCGGCGACCTGCACCACCGTGCCGAGGGGCACCAGCAGGTCGTCGCGGAGATCGCCCAGGAGCCCCAGGCGAGCGTCCTCGTCCTCGAGCGTGCCGATCGGCGCCAGCACGCGGGCGTGGTCCAGGCCCAGGGCCCGCGCGCCGGGGCGCCGGACGACATCCGCGAGGGCGAGGGCGGTGGCGGTGGCGGGCGCGGCCAGCCAGGCGCCGCCGGAGGCGATCACGATGTCGGCCGCGGGCAGGCCGTCCATGTCGGGCGTGAGCGCCAGCAGGCGTGCGGCCGCCGCCCGGGCTGCCGCCAGGCGGAGGACCGCGCCGTCGCCGGCGGCGTCGCCCCACGGGCAGGCTGCCATCTCGCGCAGGCGATCGCGCGTGCGCAGGCGATCGAGCGGGATCGGCAGCCACCGGACGATCTCGTCGAGGATCTCGTCGGTGAACGACCGGGGGAGCAACGCCGCCCGGGCGACCGAGCCCGTCCTGACCGATGCCGAGCCGCCCGGACGCCATGACGCCACGGTCCGCGAGCCGCCGGCAAGTCCGATCTCGATGACCTCCAGCCGCCGGCGAAGCACGGTCGCGAGCGAGCCGGCCGCCGTCGCGAGGGCGCGCCGACCATCGTCGCCACCGCCGCGCAGCCCGTCGAGGATGGCGCGCAGCGGCTCGCCGTCGGCGTCGGTCGCCGATGGGGCGAGGACCGTCGCGCCCGGGCGGCCCTCGCGAAAAAGGGACTCGGTGCGGCGGCCGGGCACTGCGAGACCACCCGCCAGCACGGTGACGAGGTCGGGGCGGCGCTCGGTGGCGGCCGCCACCAGATGCCCCAGCTCGGCAATCAAGTGCCGCTCGTCCGCCGCGGGCGGCTCCGAGGCCCCCGCGAGGACCGCATCAACCCGGCCGTCGGCAAGCGATGTCGCCAGCCTCAGGATGTCGGCCCCCTGCACCACCAGGGGTCGCACCTGCCAGCCCGCCGTCTCCGCGACGGCCGCGAGCGGCCGCAGCGCGCGCTCGGTCACCGCGATGACGGCGAGTTGCGGCGGCCGGGCTGTCCGGCAGGCGAGCCGAGGGACATCGGCGGCCGACCCGGGAAGCCCGACGCCGAGCGTCTCGGCCAGGTCCGGCTCCGCTGCCGCCACGCGGCGGCGGACGCGCTCGAGCAGCGCCTCGACCGGCGTGCCGACCGGCCCGGCCGTGGAACCGAGCAGCCGATGCCGTCCGCCGGCCCGGCCGATCAGGGAGACGGCCGCGGTGGCCGTGCCGCTGTCCACGGTGGCGAGAACGCGCGACGGGGTGCTCACCTGCCCGATCCTAGCAGCGACGGCGGAGACGCACCGCGCCAGGCCAGGGCGGGCACCGGGCCGCGACCGAGTCCGGGGCCAGCCGGGGCCAGCCGGCGCCCCCGGCTCGCCCCAGAGCTAGGCGTCCCAGTCGTCAGGCTCGTCCAGATCCTCGAGCCGGTCGATGAGCGCCTCGATCCCGACGTCGTCCCGGAGCAGCTCGGTGGCCGACGGGGTCTCGCCGCCGAACAGCTCCCGCACCCGCGGGTCGAAGAACAGCATCGCGGGGGCGCCGAGAGGCCGGTACGGACGGCTGGCCTCGAGGAAGTGCACCGCGGGTCCGGTGAGACCTCGAAGGCGGATCTCCCGCGCGACGGCCTCCACCAGCGCCTCGCGCCGCTCGTCCACGGGCTCGGGGCTGAAGCTCATGCCCGCGCTCCGTCCTGGCGGGCCCCGAGCGCGGGCGGCGCCGGGGTTGGCCCGGTCCCGGTCAGCGCCTGCTCGAACGCGGTGTAGGCGGCCGCTCCGCGGAGCGCGAACACGACGCGGTCGAGGAACGAGCCGGAGGCGAGCTCGTCCCGCACGGCCCCCACGACGATCCGCGCGGCCTCATCGAGCGGAAACCCGCCGATCCCGGTCCCTAGCGCGGGGAACGCAATGCTCGCGAGGCCCAGCTCGGACGCGCGGCGCAGGGCGCTGCGGGTGGCGGCCTCGATGGCGGGCGCGCTGGTGCGCCGGTCCCGCTCGAGGGACACGGCATGGATCACCACCTGCGCGGCGAGCCGTCCGGCCGGGGTGACGATGGCGTCGCCGAGCCGGGCGGGGCCCTGACGGACGGCGGCGAACTCGATCGCGTCGCCGCCCGCTCGCTTGATCTCGCCGGCAACGCCCGTGCTCATCCAGAGGGAGGTGGCAGCGGGGCTCACGATGGCGTCGACCTCCAGGTCGCAGATGTCCCCGTTCCACAGCTCGATCCTGGCCACTCGACCTCCCCTAGACGAGGGTTCGGACCCCGACGGGCGAACCGGCGGCATGGTACACCCGTGCCAACCGGCGAGACATTCCGGTCAGGACCTCGTAGCTGATCGTCCCGCCTGTCGCGGCGAGCTCGTGAGCGGTGATCCGCTCTCCCCCCTGGGCCCCCAGGAGCACGAACTCGTCGCGCTCGGTCACCGGCTCGCCGGGCACGTCGGTCACGTCGGCCATCACGGCGTCCATCGCCACGCGGCCGACCAGCGGGACCCGGACGCCGCGGACGAGCGCCACCGCCCGGTCCGAGAGGAACCGACGCCAACCGTCGGCGTAGCCGAACGGCAGGGTGGCGACCCTCGTCCGCCGGGCGGTCACGAACGAGGGCCCGTAGGACACGCCGTGGCCCGCCGGCAGCTCCAGCACGCGCACGGGCCGGGCGTAGGCGGCCATCGCCGGCCGAAGGCCGCTGGCCGCCACGGCGGTCGAGGCGGGCGGGACCAGCCCGTCGGGGACGAGGCCGTAGACCGCGAGGCCCGCCCGCACGGCGTCCCAGCGCGGCACCGCGTCGCTCAGGACGCCGCCGCTGCCGTTGAGGTGCCGGCGCACGGCGCCTGATGGCGCGCCACCCCAGGCCACCGCGTCAACACGCGGCGCGAGCGCGGCGGCGAACCGGCGGCCCTGCTCCACGGTGAGCGCCGTGTCGTCCGCCGCCGCGAGGTGCGTCCACACGCCACCGAGGCGCACGCCCGGCGTCGCGAGCACGGCGTCGATCTTCTCGGCGGCGTCCCTCGGCAGCACGCCGCCCCGCCCGAGGCCGGTGTCGATCTCGAGGTGGACCTCGAGCGGCGGCGCGTCGCCCGCCGCCGCCGCGCTGGCGGCGGCCAGCGCCTCGGCCGCACCCGCCCCGGCGCCGAGGGCCACCGCGATCCCCCGCCGGGCCGCCTCGCCCAACCACGCGACCGGCACCGGATAGATCACCAGCAGCGGCAGCGTCACGCCGGCGTCGCGCAGCTCCACCGCCTCGTCCATCGTCGCCACCGACAGGCCGTCGGCCCCGGCGGCCTGGAGCGCCATCGCCACCGGCACCGCCCCGTGGCCGTAGGCGTCCGCCTTGACGACCGGCTCGACCCGCACCCCCGGGCCCACGGCCGCGCGCAGCGTGGCCAGGTTGCCGCGGAGGGCGTCCAAGTCGATCTCGAGCCACGCGTGGCGAGCCAGCGGTGGCAGACCCGCGTCGCGCAGGCGCTGCTCGATGGGCAGCCGGGGCTCGGGCGGCCGGAGGTCCGTCATCGCCGGCCCCTCAGTCGCCGGTCACGGGCGCGGTCGAACCGTCGCCCGCCTCGCGGACGTGGTGCGTCGCGAAGCCGAGCCGGCGCCCGTTGCGCAACCGCTCGGCGATCCCGGCGAGGCGCTTGCGGACCACCGGCAGCGCGTCGGGCAGGTCGCCGGCGAGCAGCCCGGCGTCCCCCAGGCGCTCGCGCACGAACACGCCCGCGCCGCCGTGGAGGTAGACGCCAAGCCGAGCCGCGTCGAACGGGGCGAGGCCCTGGGCCAGCAGCGCCCCGATGGTCCCTGCGAGCACGTCGCCGGTGCCCCCTGTGGCCATGGCCGGGTTCTCGAAGGGCGCCATCGCCGTCCTGCCGTCCGGCGCCGCGATCACGGTGTTCGCCCCCTTGAGCACCACGACCTGGCCCCACTCGGCGGCTGCCGCGGCCGCGGCCCGCGCACGCGACTCGTCATCCTCGTTGAGGTCCCCGTCCCCGGCCGGGTCGTGGCCACTGCCCGCGCGCAGCCGGGCGAACTCCCCGGTGTGCGGGGTCAGGACGCAGGGCCGGGTCACGCCCGTCCACCACTCCCCAACCGAGGCCAGGGTGCGCAGCGCCTCCGCGTCCACCACCGCCGGCGGGTTCACGCCCTCCTCGGGCTGGGTCAGCAGCAGGCGCAGCAGGTCCGCGCCCGCGAGCGACGGTCGCAGCCCCGGACCGATGACCAGGGCGTCGTGCTCGTTGTCGAGGATCTTGGCGAGGGCGGGCTCGGGGTCCACCTCCTCCACGTCGTCCTCGGGGAGCGCCATCGTGGTGGCCTCGACGACTTTGGACGCGAAGAGCGGCTGCAGCGACTCCGGGACGGCAAGCGTGACGAGGCCGGCGCCGGCGCGGCCCGAGGCCCGGCAGACGAGCAGCGCCGCCCCGGCGAAGTCGAGCGAGCCCGCGACCACGAGCAGCTTGCCGAACGTCCCCTTGTGGCCGCGCCTGCTGCGCTCGGGCAGCAGCAGCGCCATCGACTCGTCGTCGAGCAGCGCCGTCCCCGGGGGCGGCGTCGTGCCGCCGCGATCATGCCGCCCGAACCCGACCGGTCGCTCACCCATCCGCCGCCTCCTCGCCCTGAGCCCCGCCGCCATCGGCCGGGGTCGCCGCTTGCCGACTCGCCGCGTGGAGCGCCGCCAGCCGCTCGAGACGCGCCAGGAGCTTGCGCTCGCGCTCGTCGAGTCGCTCGTCGATGTCGGGCGGGAAGACGTACCGCCCGCCCGCGGTCCGGACGCCGAACGCGATCGCCACCGCGTAGTCCGCCTCGTGGCTGATCGAGAGGGCGACGCGTCCCATGCCCAGCTGCTCGGCCCGCCTGGCCGCCCGCCCGTGCAGCCCCACGGAGGGCTGGCCCGTGGGCAGGCGCTGGACCTCGATTTCCCGCCAGCCGATGCCCCGCACGCCCAGGCCAAGCACCTTGGACACGGCCTCCTTGGCCGCCCACCGGCCGGCGAACGTCTCGGGGCGGCCCCGGACGTACCGGCGCTCACCGTCGGTCAGGACGCGCCGCTCGAACCGATCGCCGAACCGCTCGAGCGCGGCGCGGATTCGCTCCACCCTGACGATGTCCACGCCCAGCTCGGTCGCGCCCTCCGGCACGAAGCCCGGGGGCAGGCGCGGGTCGCCGTCGGGGCCGGCCACGGGCCTACTCCACCGTGACCGACTTGGCGAGGTTCCGGGGCTGGTCCACGTCAGCGCCGCGGGCCACCGCCGTGTAGTAGGCGAACAGCTGCAGCGGGATGACCGCGAGCGCCGGCCCGAGCGCCTCGTGCGTGTCGGGCACCCAGAGCACGTCGTCGGCGAAGCGGCCGATGGCCTCGTCGCCCTCGGTGGCCACCGCGATCACCTTCGCGTCGCGGGCGCGGCCCTCCATGACGTTGCTGATCAGCTTGTCGTACACGCGGGACCGGGTGGCCACCGCCACCAGCGGGTAGTCCCTGTCCAGCAGCGAGATCGGCCCGTGCTTGAGCTCGCCGGCCGGGTAGCCCTCCGCGTGGATGTAGCTGACCTCCTTGAGCTTGAGCGCGCCTTCGAGCGCGCCGGGGAGCGTGTACCCGCGCCCGATGAACATGAAGCCCCGGGCGCCGAGGTAGCGCCGCGCCAGGTCGGGCACGCCCGCGGCCAGCTCCAGGGCGCGGGCCGCCTGCCCGGGGAGCGCGCGCAGGGACCGGCCCAGGTCCAGCTCCTGCTCCGATCCCAGGGCGCCCCGCGCCTTGGCGATCGAGGCCGCCAGAACGATGAGCGTCGTCACCTGGGTGACGAACGTCTTCGACGCCGCCACCGCGATCTCCGGCCCGGCCTGGAGGAACATCACCGCGTCGGCCTCGCGCGTGATCGCCGAGCCCACGGTGTTGGTGACCGCCACGATCGGGCAGCCCTGCTCGCGCGCGAGGCGCGTCGGGGCGATCGTGTCGGCCGTCTCGCCCGACTGGGTCACCGCGATGACGAGCGTGCTGGCGTCGAGGGGCGGCGGCGCGTACCGGAACTCCGAGCCCACGGTCACGCGCGCCGGCAGCCCGGTCCACTCCTGGATCGCCGCGGCGCCCACCATGCCCGCGTACGAGGCGGTGCCGCAGGCGACCACCTCCACACGGGTGACGCGCCGGAAGGCATCCGCCATGCCCGCGACCTCGGGTGCCGTGACCCGCCCGGATCGGCTCACGCGGCCTGCCAGCGACTGGCGGAGCGCCTCGGGCTGCTCGTGGATCTCCTTGAGCATGAAGTGGTCGTAGCCGCCCTTCTCGGCGGCCTCGGGCGACCAGTCCACGATCGTCTCCGCGCGCTCCCGCGGCGCCCCGTGCACGTCGGTGATCGTGGCGCCCCACGGCCGCAGGTCCACCACGTCGCCCTCCTCGAGGAAGACGACGCGGCGGGTGTGCGCCAGGATGGCCGCGACGTCGCTGGCGAGGAAGGCCTCGCCGGCCCCGAGGCCCACCACGAGCGGCACGTTGTCGCGGGCCCCGACGAGCCGGTCGCGCTCGCCCTTGTGCATGACCGCGATCGCGTACGCGCCCTCGCACTGGCGGAGCGCCTCGCGCACGGCCTCGGCCAGGTCGCCCCGGTAGGCCTCCTCGACCAGGTGGGCGATGGCCTCGGTGTCGGTCTCCGAGCGGAGCGTGTGACCGCGGGCCTCGAGGCCGTCCCGCAGCTCGCGGAAGTTCTCGATGATCCCGTTGTGGACCACCGTGATCTCGCCGGTGCAGCTCTGGTGGGGATGGGCGTTGAGGTCGTTGGGGCGCCCGTGCGTGGCCCAGCGGGTGTGGGCCAGGCCGATCGCGGCGTTGGGCGTGCGATCCGCGATCGCGCTCTGGAGGTTGGCGAGCTTGCCCGCCTTCTTCTCCACGAACAGCTCGCCCGCGTCGTCCACGAGCGCGATCCCGGCGGAGTCGTACCCCCGGTACTCAAGGCGTCGCAGTCCCTCGATCAGGATGGGACCCGCCTCGCGGGGACCGGTGTAGCCGACGATTCCGCACATGCCGCGCTCTGGACTCCTTCTGGGGGGGACGCCGCGGCCGGCCGCGGCCGGGCTAGTGTAGACGCTCCCCCGCGAGCGCCGCGATCGCGTCGGCCACCTCGACGACGAGCGCCGCGTCGTCGCCCTCCACCATCACGCGGAGCACGGGCTCGGTCCCCGACGGGCGCACGAGGATGCGGCCGCGCGGGGCCAGCCTCGCCTCGGCGCCGGCGACGGCGGCGGCGAACACCTCGTCCGCGTCCCACTCCATCCGGTGCGCGACCCGGACCGCTCGCTGCTGCTGCGGCAGGAGCGGGATCTGCCCGGCAAGCTCGTCGATGTCGGCGCCGGCCGCGGTCATCACGCGCAGCAGCTCGGTCGCGGTCACGATGCCGTCGCCGGAGTTGGTGTGCTCGCGGACGATCACGTGGCCGCTCTTCTCGCCGCCGAGGCCGGCACCCGAGACGAGCATCGCGGCCAGGATGTGCTTGTCGCCCACGGGGGTGCGGACCAGCCGTCCGCCCGCCGCCTCGACCGCCCCCTGGAGGCCGCCGTTGGAGAGCACCGACACGACCAGGCTGCGCCGGTCGAGCGCGCCGCGAGCGAGCCGCTCGAGCGCCAGGATGCCGAGCACCTGGTCGCCGTCCACGAGACGGCCGTGACGATCCACCGCCACGCATCGGTCGGCGTCGCCGTCGAGCGCGAAGCCCACGTCGGCGCCGTGCTCGGCGACCGCGGCCATCAGGGACTCGGGTGCGGTGGCGCCACAGCCGCGGTTGATGTTGTCGCCGTCGGGCTGGTCATGGATGACCGTCACGCGAGCGCCGGTGGCGCGCAGGATGGCCGGCGCCACGGCATGGGCGGCGCCGTTGGCCGTGTCGATCACGATGTGGAGGCCAGTCGCGTGGACGGCCGACGCGAGCGCGGTGCGGTGCGCGACGTACTGCCCGAGGAGCGAGGACGCGTCCACGGCTCGGCCAAGGCGCCCCGGCTCCACACCGGGGAGCTCATCGGCCCGCAGGATCAGGGCCTCGAGCTCGTCCTCGAGGTCGTCATCGAGCTTGAGCCCGTTGGGGTCGAGCACCTTGAGGCCGTTGTCGTCGGCCGGGTTGTGCGAGGCCGAGACCATGATCCCGGCCGCGAAGGCACCGTTGCCCGCGAGGAATGCGAGCGCGGGCGTGGGCACGACGCCGACGCGGTGGACGTCCACGCCCATGCTGGTCGCGCCCGCGGTGATCGCGGCCACGAACATGTCGCCCGAGCGCCGGGTGTCCTGGCCCACCACCAGCGAGCCACCGGCGCCAACGACCCGGTGCGCGGTCGCGCGGCCGAGCGACGTGGCGAGCGAGGGGCGCAGGTCCACGTTGGCGAGGCCGCGGATGCCATCGGTGCCGAACAGGCGGGTCATGGGGCTCCTCGATGCGGGTGGGGACTGCGGCGGGGCGGTGGCGGGCCGCGGCGCGGGCAGGGTGACTCAGGTGGGCAGCGGCGCCGGGGTCTGCGCGCCGGGCGGCGGCGACGCCGAGGGTGCCGGCGCGGTCCCCGAGACGGTGACGGTGACGATCGACGGGTCGATGGCGACCACGGTCACGCCCGACGGG
The DNA here is from genome assembly GCA_021812735.1 of Chloroflexota bacterium. The sequence goes on from JAKAMV010000001.1 coordinate 42,150, forward strand.
AGCAGCGGCACGACGGTGATCTGGTAGGTGCCGGGCGACAGCCCGGACACGTCCAGGCCAACGGTGATGGCCGTGCTGCCCAGCCGGTCGAGGTCCGCCGTCGAGCCGAAGACCGTCAGCAGGACGGTCTGGGCCGACAGCGTGTACGTCTTGGCGGGATCGGCCCCGTCCACGCGCATCCCAGCTGTGAACGTCCGGGTCTCGGTGACGGCCTGGACCTGGACCGTGACGTCCACGGTCGGGCTCCCGACCGCCGTCACGCCGGTCGGGAGCGACAGGGCGACGGCCTGGCTGACAGCGCGCGTGGCCCCCGCGATTTGGATCGGCGCGGTGTCGGCGGAGACCAGGGTGGCAAGCTGGTTGGCGTTCCCCTCGAGGGTCGCGGTCAGCGGGCTGACCGTCACGCTGGCCACCCGGAAGCCAGGCGCCGGGACACCCGCGAGCACCGGGTTGACCGGGACGGTCTTCGACTGCAGGTTGGTGTAGAGCGGGATGGTGACGTGGACGGTCTGTGGCGACACGTTCACGCCGGTGACCGCGGCCCCCGTCGCGTCCACGGGCGTGCCCTCGAGCTCCTGGTCCACGTTGATGCCGTTCGGGTCGAGCGACACGTTGACCTCCACCGCCACCACCTTCTTGACGGCGGTGGACGGGCCGGTGACGCTGACCTGCGCCGGCGTGTAGCTGGTGGCGCCGACATCCACGCCCGGCGGCGCCGAGCCGCGGTTGACGCGCACCGGCACCGTGTTGGTGATCAGCTCATCGAGCACGACTGGGATGGTCCGGGGGACGACCTCCAGGATGACGACGCGCGGGTCGTTCGCCTCCACGACCACGCGGACATTGGTCGCGGACCCGGTTGCGGGCACGTTGGACAGGTCCACGGTGGCCGTGAAGTCCTGGGCTGTCAGGCGTCCGAGATCGGCCGGCGCGACGTACTTGACCTGGTCCACGGTCCGCAGCTGGTTGGTGACGACGGTGCCGGCAGGCTGGTTGATCACGTCCACGCGGATCGGGCCCGGGTACGTGTTGCTGTCCTGCGTGGCCACCAGGCCCACGTACAGCAGCAGGGCCAGCGCCAAGGCAGCCAGCTTGAGGGGCCAGTTGTGGACGACGGCGCCAGCAAGGCGCCGCATCAGCCTGCCGACCGTCACGCCGCGGGCTCCCCGCTCGAGGCGTCCTCGTCGCCGGGCGGAGGCACGCTTGCGTCTGGCAGATCGGATCCGGGCGCGGGGGGCACCGGTGCCGTCTTGCCCGTCAGGGCGGGCACGGTGGGCGACGTTCCGGCGATGTCGCCCCCGCCAGCCATGTCGCCCATGCCTGCCACCCCATACCGGCGCGCCTCGGCCGGGAGCGTCTCCGGCACCGCCGCCACCAAACGCGCGGCGGCCCTCCGGGCGATGCGCAAGCGGCTGGCGGGCCGGCCGGCGACACCCGGCTCGCGATGCGGCAGGGCAAGCCCCGACCTGGGCTCGTGCGGCTCGAGGAGGCCCTCGAGCGCGCGCTCCAACTGCGCCTCGGTGGGAACCCGCACGATCCGGGCACGCTCCACCACGCTCATCTGGTGGTTCTCCTCTGACACCACGACGGCGACGGCGTCGGTGTCCTCGGTGATCCCGAGCGCGGCGCGGTGGCGGGTCCCGAACCGCTCGGAGAGGCGCATGTCGGTGAGCGGCAGCAGGGCCCCCGCGGCCAGGAGCGTCTCGCCGCGGACGACCACGGCTCCGTCGTGGAGCGCGGTCTTGGGCATGAAGATGGTGAGCAGCAGTTCGACGGTCAGGTCGGCGTGGAGCATGACGCCAGTCTCGGCCGTGTCCTCGAGGCCCGTCTCCCGCTCGAGAACGATGAGCGCGCCGTGACCCTCGGCCGAGAGGGCGGCAGCCGCCTTGGCGACCACCGCCGCCACGTGCCCCACGCGCCGGTGCGGCGACACGGGCACGAGCCAGCCGAAGGTGCCCACCCGACCGATCCGCTCGAGGGCGCGCCGGAGCTCCGGCTGGAACACCACGACGAGCGCGAACACGCCCACGAAGGCCCCGGCCTGCAGGATTTGCGTGAACAGCCGCAGCTGGAGGAACTGCGCGAGGGCGTAGACGCCGAGCAGCACGGACACGCCGATCACCAGCGTCACGGCCCGGGTCCCGCGGATCAGGCTGAACAGCCCGTAGATGAACAGGGCGGTGATGCCGATGTCCAGCAGCGCATTCGGCGTGACCGGCCGAACCAGCGACTCGAGGAACGCGAGCATCTTCGGGCGAGTCTACACCGCCCCCCGACCGCCCTCCGGGACCCTACCGGCGCGCCTCGCGAGCGGCCGCGACACCCGCGGCGGCCTCGTCGCCATCGAGTCGCGCAAGCCGCTCGAGCAGGTCGAGCTTCTCGGCGGCGAGGGCGTCCCAGCCCCGGTCGGCGTAGAGCCGGGCCAGCGCGAGATGGAGCGTCGGGCTGCCGGGATCGAACGAGACGGCGGCGTAGTACGCGTCAAGGGCGGCGTCCGGGCGCCCGTCACGCATGTGGAGCGCCCCGAGGTCAAGGAGCGCCTCCGCCGCAGCACCCGGCTGGCCTGCGTCCGAGGCCGCCTCCACGCGTGCCGTCAGGTCATCGAGCGAGACGCCCGCGGGAGCGGGGGGCGGGGCGAGTGCGATCACGGCCGCGTGCCCGACCGGCGGCTCCGGGGCGGTGTCGGCCGCTTCTCCCGCCCCAGGCTGCTGAGCGGGTGCCATCGGCGTCTCCGCCACGGCTGCCGCCGACGGGACGGCAGGTGCGACGGCCAGACCCTCGAGGACGCGCAGCGCCCGCTCCAGGGCCAGCCGTCCGGGCTCGGCCGGTTCCGACGCCTGGAGCCGGGCGATCAGGCGCTCCAGCAGGCGTCGCCGCTCGCGCCCCTCGGCCAGCTCCAGGCCGCGGCGGGCCGCGTCCACGGCGTCCGCGGTCCGCCCGGCACCCGCCTGCGTCTCGGCCAGCACGTCGAATGCCTCCGCGGCCTCGCGGCGCCGGCCGAGGGCCACGAGGGCCTGGGCCCGACCGCCCAGAGCGGCCTCATCGCCGGGGCCCATCGCGAGCGCCACCTCGAACTGTCGGACGGCATCCCCCGGGCGCCCGTGGCGGAGGAGCGCCGCCCCTGCCGAGGTGTGGGGCGTGACCCGCTCGGGCGCGATCCGGGCAGCCTCCGCATAGGCCGCGAGCGCCTCGTCGAGCTGCCCGCGGAGGGCCGCGACGTGGCCCCGGCGCAGCGCGTCCTTGTACTGCTCGTAGAGGGCCTCGCTGCTCACCGGCATCCTCCCCCAGCCCGCATCGCCACGCTCGCCTCAGGCTCCCAGCAACTCGACCAGGAGCGCCTTCTGGGCGTGCAGCCGGTTCTCCGACTGGTCGAAGATGATGCTCCGGGGGCCGTCCATCACGTCGGAGGTGATCTCCTCGCCGCGGTGGGCGGGCAGGCAGTGCATCACCACCGCGTTCGGCGAGGCGGCCATGAGGGCCCGGTTGACCTGGTAGCGAGCGAAGGCGTCCCGCCGCTCCTCGGCCTCCGCCTCCTGGCCCATCGAGGTCCAAGCGTCCGTGTAGACGACATCACACCCCGCCACGGCCTCGCGCGCGTCCTGCGTGAAGCTGATCGAGCCGCCGCTGGCCGCCGCCAGCTCCTCGGCCCGCTCGACGATCCTGCCGCTGGGCCCGTAGCCGATCGGGTGCGCCAGGCGCACGTGCATGCCGAGGGTCGCGCCCATGAGCGCCAGTGAGTGGTACACGTTGTTGCCGTCGCCGACAAAGGCCAGCGTGACGCCGCGCAGGTCGCCGAACCGCTCGTGGAGCGTGAACAGGTCCGCCAGCGACTGGCAGGGGTGCTCGCGGATCGTGAGGCCGTTGATCACCGGGATCGACGCCTTCGCCGCCAGCTCCGCGACCACCTCGTGCGGCCCGGTGCGCGCCATGATGGCGTCCACGAAGTTCTCGAGGTTGCGGGCGACATCGCCAACCGTCTCGCGCCCGCCCAGCACGATCTTCTCCTCGAGGTAGATCGCGTGCCCGCCGAGCTGGGTCATCCCCGCCTCGAACGTCACGCGAGTCCGCAGGCTGGGCTTCTGGAACAGCATCGCGAGCGTCTTGTGCTCGAGCGGCGGATCCGCGTGGCGGCGCTCGGCGCGGAACTCCGCCTTGAGCTCGGCCGCGCGGGCGAAGAGCTGGTCGATGTCCTGCGCCGAGAGGTCGGCCGCCGAGATCAGGTCCCGTCCCGCAAGGGCTGCGTTCGTCATGGCGCCACCCTACCGAATTCCCGCCCGTCGCGAAACACCCACGCGCGGCCCTGCGCCCGACGGCCCAGCGTGTCATCGGGCCTCGCGCCACCCTCGGGGCCTCCCCGAGACGTGCGTTCCGACACCCCGTCGTGCCTGCGTCCAGCGTGGCTCAGGTCAGGCAACGCCCAGAACAGTCAGCAGCCGGAGATCCCCGTGCGGGCATCAGAGCGGACGACGCGGGCATCGGCCGTCCCGAGAATCACGAGAGCGCCCGCCGGACCGTCGGGGCCTGAGGGCCAGGAGGACCGGGGCGGGCGCGCTCGGGGGTGCGCGGGCGAGGAACGGAGCGGCCGACGCGAGGTCAGCCGCCCCGGCGGGCGCGACTAGCGCTTGGTGTACTGCGGGGCCTTGCGGGCACGCTTGAGGCCGTACTTCTTGCGCTCCTTCATGCGCGGATCGCGCGTGAGGAGGCCGGCCTGGCGCAGCGGCACCCGAAAGGAGTCCGGGTCGGACTGGAGCAGGGCGCGAGCGACGCCGTGGCGGATGGCCCCGGCCTGGCCGACGACGCCACCGCCCTCGACTTTGATCGTGACGTTGAAGCGGCCCTCGGTCCCGGTCACCCGGAAGGGCAGGAACAGCTGCGAGTCCGACAGCACGCCGCCGAAGTGCTCCTCGGGCGTGCGGCCGTTGATGACCATGGACCCCTCACCGGGGATGAGGCGGACCCGGGCAACCGCGGTCTTGCGGCGGCCGGTGCCCCAGTAGAACGCAGGCATCGACATCAGGGCTCCTCGATCAGGCCAGCGGCTCGGGCTTCTGAGCCTGGTGCGGATGCTCAGGGCCCGCATAGACCTTGAGCTTGCGGAGCATCTGGGCTCCGAGCCGGTTGTGCGGCAGCATCCCCTTCACGGCACGGCGGATGGGCTCCTCCGGCCGACGGGCGAGGAGGTGACCCAGGGTCTCCTCCTTGAAGCCCTGCGGGTAGCCGCTGTGGCGGGCGTAGACCTTGGACGTGAGCTTGTCTCGCGTCACCGTGATCTTCGCCGCGTTCAGGACGATCACGTGGTCGCCCGTGTCGAGGTGGGGGGCGTAGCCGGGCTTGTTCTTCCCCTCGAGAACGCGCGCGATCCGCGTCGCGAGGCGGCCGAGCGTCTCGTCCGTCGCGTCGACGACGTACCAGCGTCGCTCGATCTCGCTCTCTCGAGGCGTATAGGTCTTCGCGCTCATTCCTCGTCTTCCTTGTCGTCCACCGGTCGCCGCCCGAGGGCGACGCGCCGGAGGCAGAGCCCCTTCGCCGGGGCGGCTGCCCCGTTGAGGGCCGGCTCTTGGGCGGCTAGCGCCGCCTCGAGCTCCGCTTCGTCCATCTTGCCGTGACCGACCTCCAGGAGAGCGGCCACCATGCGGCGCACCTGCCCCCGGAGGAAGGCGTCCGCCCTGACGTCGATCGTCACCAGGCGGCCCGCCCCCCGGACCCGCACCGCTTGCACGGTCCGGACCGGCGACCGGTCTTCCGCAACGGCGCCGAACGACGAGAAGTCGTGTCGGCCCAGAAGGACCGACCCGGCCCTCGCCATCGCGGCGACGTCCAGGGGGGCTCGCACCCCGAGCGCTGTCCGCTCGAGAAGCGGGCTCCGCGGCCCGTTCCAGACGGTGTAGCGGTACTCCCGATACCGCGCCGCGTGGCGAGGGTGGAACCCGTCGGTTGCCCGCCGGAGGTCGCGGATGGCGACGTCCCGCGGGAGCAGTCCGTTGACCGCCCGCTGGAGCCTCTCGGCCGGCACACTGCCGGCGTAGGTGAATGCGATCACCTGCCCGGCGGCGTGGACCCCGGCGTCCGTGCGTCCAGCCCCGTCGACCACCACCCGCTCGCCCCCGTTGAGGCGGGCCAGCGCGGCCTCGAGCTCTCCCTGGACCGTCCGGGCATTCGGCTGGAGCTGAAACCCGGCGAAGTCCGTTCCGTCGTATTCACACCGGGCGCGGAAGCGCACGGCCGAGTCCTCTCGAACTCGTGGGCCCGCGAGACCGTCAGACCAGTTCGATCTGGACGATCTCGGCGGCATCGCCCTTGCGCTGGCCGATGTGAACCAGGCGGGTGAACCCCGACTGGCGATCGGCGTACTTGGGGGCAATCACGTCGAACAGCTTGGACACGACGAGCGGCTCGTTCGGGAACTCCGAGACGACCGACCGACGCGCCGCGAGATCCCCGCGCTTGGCGAGCGTGATCATCCGCTCCACCCGGCCGCGGATCTCCTTGGCCTTGGCCTCGGTGGTCTGCACCCGCTCGTAGCGGAGGACCGAGACCGTCAGGTTCTTGTACAGGGCGAGGCGCGGCCCGCGCATGCGCGAGAGCTTGCGCCCGTCAACTCGATGGGCCATGGCTCAGGCCTCCTCGTCGGCGTCGAACGGCTGGTCGGCGTCCTCTTCGTAGTCGCCGTCCGGCTCGGTCTCCGGCAGGATGAAGCCGCGCATTCGGAGGCGCTCCTTCATCTCGTCCAGCGACTTCTTGCCGAAGTTGCGCATCCGCAGGAGGTCGTCGTCCTTGAGTTGGAGCAACTGGCCGACCTTGACAATGTTGTTGCGCTTGAGCGAGTTGTACGCCCGCATCGGCAGATCGAGCTCCTCGATCGGCATGTCGAGCATGTTCGACGGGAGCTGGGGCGCGCCCGGCACCGCGCGGTCAGCCGGTGCGGACTGGACGCCGACGGTCACGAACGGCTGGAACTGGCGGACGAGAATGTCGGCGGAGCGCGACAGCGCCTCCTCGGGCGTGATCGTGCCGTCAGTCTCGATCTCGAGCGTGAGCTTGTCGAAGTTGGTCATCTGGCCAACCCGGGTGCTCTCCACCCAGTAGTTGACCTTGCGGACCGGGGTGAAGATCGCGTCGACGGCGATGACGCCGATCGGCAGAGCCTCGGTGCGCTCGGCGGACAGATAGCCCACGCCGCGCTCGACCGTGAGGTCCATCTCGATCGTGGTGTCGTCCGAGTCGATGGTCATCAGCACCAGCTCGGGGTTGACGATCTCGACATCCGCCGACTCGGTGATGTCCGCCGCCACGACCGGCCCGGCACCGCTCTTGAGCAGGCGCAGCTGGACCGGGTGCGAGGCGAAGCTCTTGAGGCGAAGCTTCTTGACGTTCAGGACGATCTGGGTGACGTCCTCCTTGACGCCGGCGATCGTCGAGAACTCCTGGTAGACGTCACGCAGTTGGATCGAGGTGACCGCGGCGCCCTCGAGCGACGACAGGAGCACCCGTCGGAGCGCATTGCCCAGCGTGACGCCGTAGCCCGCCTGCAGCGGCCCGGCTTCGTACTTCGCGTACGTGCCGGCTTCCGCGACGGGCTCGATCTGCGGGGTCTCGAGTTCAATCATGAAAGACGGCTACCTCGAGTAGTACTCGACGACGAGCTGCTCGTTGAACTCGGGCGGCATCTGGTCTCGACGCGGAAGGGCCAGGACGGACCCGGCGAGCTTCCCCGCGTCCAGGCTCAGCCACTCGGGCGCCTGATGGGACCGGAGCGTCTCCTTGACGTCCTTGAACAGCGTCCGCTCCTTGTGCGACTCGCGGACCTCGATCCGGTCTCCGACCTTGAGGCGGTAGGAGGGGACGTTGGTCGGCACGCCGTTCACGGCGAAGTGGCCATGGGCGACCATCTGGCGGGCGGCTGCCCGGGAGGGGGCGAAGCCGAGCCTGAAGGCGACGTTGTCCAGCCGAAGCTCGAGCGAGCGCAGCAGCGCCTCGCCGGTGACGCCGGAGTGGCGGGTCGCCTCGATGAAGTAGTTGCGGAACTGCTTCTCGAGCACGCCGTAGACGCGGCGGACCTTCTGCTTCTCGCGCAGCTGGAGGCCGTAGTCCCCAACCTTGCGACGGCGAATGCCGTGCTGGCCGGGCGGGGTGGGCCGGCGCTCGAACGAGCACTTCTTGGTGTAGCAGCGGCCGCCCTTGAGGAAGAGCTTCAGCCCTTCGCGGCGGCACAGCCGGCAGACGGGATCGATGTAGCGGGCCATGACCTACCTACGCTCAGACGCGGCGCCGCTTGGGCGGGCGGCAACCGTTGTGCGGGATGGGCGTGACGTCGGTGATCGCGCTCACCTCGAGGCCAGCGGCCTGGAGC
>JAKAMV010000218.1 GCA_021812735.1 Chloroflexota bacterium
TCTCCTGGGCCGCAGCCGTCGCCGCCTCGCGCATGTGGCCGGTCTTGTTGTAGTTGTCCTCGAGCAGCGCCATGACGCAGACGCCGATCCTCGCCTTCACCGCCACTTCTGGGCCTCCGTGTCTCGTGGTTCCGTCTCTTCGGGTTGGATGGTCGTCGGTCAGGTGCTCGCGGCCGGGCGCTCGAACTCGGGCCGGAGTGCCTCGAACAGCCGCTGGTAGCGCTCGTAGGCCGCGTCGTAGACGGCGCGGACGGCGGGGTTCGGCTCGAAGCGCGCGCTGGTCGCGACCAGCGCGGCTCCGGCGGCCGCGAGGTCCGGGTAGACGCCCACGGCGACGCCGGCGGTCATGGCATCGCCGCGGACGGCGGCGTCCTCGCCCTCGAGCGTGACCACGGGCAGCCCGCAGACGTCGGCCTTGATCTGGTTCCACAGGGCGCTGCGAGCCCCTCCGCCATGGGAGCGGATCTCGGTGGCCGCGGCGCCGGCACGGGCCACCAGCTCCACGTTGCGGCGCAGCATGAACGCCACCGCCTCGAGCACCGCGCGAACGAAGTGGCCACGGGAGTGCGCGAGGGTGATGCCGATGAACGCCCCTCGTGCCGAGGGAACGTACTCAGGGCTGAACGCGCCGGCCAGGTGCGGGAGCATCGTCAGCCCGTCGCAGCCCGGCGGGATGTCCGCCGCCAGGGCGGTCAGCAGGTCGTAGGCCGAGCCCCCCTCCCGGCGAGCCCGGTCCACCCCGGGTCCGCCGAGCACGTCGCGGAACCACGTGAGCGCCATGCCGCCCGTGGGGCACACGGGGCAGTAGAGGTACTGTCCCGGGGCCGAGTGGATGTAGACCGGGGTCTGCCGCGACGGGTCGCCGCCATGCCGGGCCACCGCGGCCTGCACCGTCAGCGCGCCTCCCGTGCTCTCCGACACGACGCCGCCGCCGATGTTGCCCACGCCAACGGCGCCTGCGCCCTGGTCCATGCCGCCGGCCACGACAGGGAGGCCGTCGGGGAGGCCCATCGCGCCGGCAGCCACGCCCGAGAGCCCGCCCACGACGGACGCCGGCGAGGCGATCTCGGGCAGCCGCCCCGGGCCGATGCCCACCGCGTCGAGCGCCTCGCCCCACCAGTCACCGCTCACGATGTCGAACAGCATCGAGGTGCACTGGACGCCGCCCTCGGTCACGAACCGGCCGGTGAGGCGGTGGAGCATGAAGTCCTCCACCAGCAGGAACCGCGCGGCCGCCGCGAAGACGTCAGGCCGATTCCGGCGCCACCAGAGCAGCTTCGCCGCCGGCCAGGTGGGGTTCACGTCCGGGACGCCCGTCCGATCATAGACAACCGCAGCCGGGAGCCGGCCCGCCAGTTCGCGTGCCTCCGCGGCGGCCCGGTTGTCGAGCCAGACGAGCGCCGGCGCCAGCGGTCGGCCCGTCGCGTCGACGGCCACCACGGTCTCGCCCTGGGACGACACGGCCATGGCGGCCACGTCCCGGGCATCCACGCCGGGCGCCGCCAGGACGCCGCGGACCGCGGCGACCGCGGACGACCACCAGATTCCGGCGTCGATCTCGACGTGGTCCGGCGCCCGGTGCGCGAGGCGGTACTCGCGACCCTCGACGGCCACCTGCCGTCCCGCGGCGTCGAACAGCCCGGCCTTGACCGAGGTGGTGCCGATGTCCAGCCCGAGCAGGAGGGTCACGGCGCCCGGCGCCTACGCCAGCCCGTGCCTCGCCGCGGCGGCGGCAGCGTCGGCGCCCTCTTTGACGACCTCTCGCAGCGCCGCCATGAACCGCACCGGATCCTTGGCGCCCACCAGGTTGCGGCCGAAGACCACGCCCCGCGCGCCGTCGCCGACCGCGGTCGCGGCGAGCTCGAGCGCGTCCACCTCGCGAGGCAGCTTCCTGGCGCCAAGCGCCAGCACCGGCACGGGCGTGGACCGGCAGACCTCGCCGAACCGCTCACCGGTGTGGAACGTCTTCACCAGGTCCACGCCCAGCTCCGCGACGATCCGGCAGCCGATCGAGATGACCTCGTGGCGCTCCTCTGGGGTCACGTCCTCGTGCCCCGCTGGGTAGACCTCGCCGACGATCGGGACGCCGGCCGACCTCGCCTCATCGACGCACCGCGCCACCATCGCCACGTTCTCCGCGTCGACAGCCTCCGAACCGGTCTTGATGCTCATGCCCACGAGGACGATGTCCGCGCCCAGGGCGACGGCGCCCGCCGCCGAGATCATCGGCACGCTCCGGCTCTCGCGGTAGCCCCACTGGGTGGCGTATTGGGTGCCCCAGTTGAGGCGCAGGATCATGGCCGGCGCCCCGCGGCGGCTGAACGCCGGGGCGAGGTGCGACGCCATGCCGGGGCTCAGCAGGATCGCGTCCGCGCCGATCAGGTTGCCGACGACTGCCGAGAGGTCCTCGAAACCCGGGCGGGGGCCGTTGTACAGGCCGTGGTCGATGGCGGCGATGATCGCGTTCGACCCGCCGTCGAACAGCCGCGCCAGTCGGATGTCGCCGCCAGAACCCACCGGGATCGCCTCCAGCTCAATGGCGCCCGGCCACGACGCCGGACCGCCCGATGGCACCGATTCAGTGTTCGGTTTGATGCACACATGCTATGCGGAAGATGTTGAGTGTCAAGGCAATCAGCCCAACATGTCGGCCATTTCGTGCATTCAATGCGGGATTCGCGATCGAACACTGCAGAAAGCGTATTGCGACCTGCGCACTGATCGGCGTAGGATCGTGCACGCAGCCGCGCCCTTCAGGGACGGTCTGCCAACGACCCGCGAGACGGGACGGCCTGAGCCAGCGCACGGGCGCCGGCCCAAGGCACGGAGGATGCCCGCTCCGCGACCGCGTCGGAAAGGAGACAGGGGCTTGAACCGAAGGCTGCTGACGCTCGCGGCGTCCGCGATGTTGATCGCGACCGCGTGCTCAGGCTCCACATCCAGCACCACGCCGTCCGGGGCGGCCACCGGCGCGCCGTCGGAGGCGGCATCGACGGCCCCGTCGACGGCCGCATCGGCGGCGCCCACCTCGGCCGCGCCGGTGACCCTGACGCTGTGGCACAACTACGGGACTGAGGCCAACGCCTCCGTCACGAACGCGCTGGTCCAGGCCTACATGGCCAAGAACCCCAACGTGACGATCCAGGTGGTGAGCCAGCCGGCGGACAACTACTTCGCCCTGCTCAAGGCTGCGGCCGTCGCCCAGTCCGGCCCCGACATCATGACGATGTGGACCGGCCTGTTCGCCCTCCAGAACCAGAGCTACCTCGAGCCGCTCAACTCGTACATCCCGGCCGACACGCTCAAGTCCTTCAACGGGATCGACTGGTGCTCGAAGGGCTTGCAGCTCTCGCAGGGCGCCATCTGCGTGCCGCTCGACATGCAGCACTACAACGGCTTCTACAACAAGGACCTGTTCGCCAAGGCGGGGATCACCGCGTTCCCCACCAACTGGACCGAGTTCTTCACCGCCCTCGACAAGCTCAAGGCGTCTGGCGTGATCCCGATCGCCTACGGCCCTGGCGGGCAGGCGCTCAACGCCGGCTTCTACCCGTACTACGACCTCAGCTACATGATGATGTACCTGTCGGTCAGCGACTGGCAGAAGCTCTACAGCGGCCAGATCCCGTGGACGGACCCCGCGATCGTGAAGCAGCTCCAGACGTGGGCCGAGATCAAGTCCAAGGGCTACACGAACACCGACGTGCTCAACGGCGACTCGGTGGGCATGTTCGAGTCGGGCAAGGCCGCGATGGTGATGGAGGGCAGCTGGGACTTCAAGGAGTTCCACGACAAGCTGGGCGCCAGCGTCGGCGTGTTCATCCCGCCGTTCAACGACCAGCAGGTGAAGGGCGTCGTCGAGTTCCCGGGTGACGGCTTCGGCATCACCAGCTACTCGCAGAACAAGGCAGCAGCGGCCGCGTTCCTCGCCTGGATGGCCACCCCCGAGGCCCAGAAGATCATCGCCGACGGCGGCCTCATCCCGGTCGTCGCCGGGACCTCCGCCACCGAGCCGCTCGCCAACGCGATGCTCGACTACGCGGCCAATCAGGGCTACACCCGCTACCCGATGATCGACAACGTGATCCAGCCCGAGGTCCAGGACGTCGCGACCAAGCTGCTGAACGGCGTCTTCAACGGGACCACCACGGCGCAGGACGCCACCAAGGCGATGTCCGCCGCCCTCAACGCCCTGCCGGCCGACCGCCGCGGCAACACCTACACGGCTCCGGCCGCCGGCGGCTGAGCCGAGATTTCCGGGCCGGCGGCGATCCCCCCTTCGCCGCCGGCTCACCCGGAACCATGTCGATGTCCCCGACCCCCCTCCACAGCTCCTCGACGCCCGTTGCCCGGCGCGGGCGCCACGGCGCGAGTCGACTGCGCCGCTCCCAGCACGTCGCCGGCGTCGTGTTCGCGCTGCCGGTGGTGATCCTCGAGCTCGTGCTGCTCGCCGTGCCGATCGGCCAGGCCGTCTACTACAGCTTCACCCGCTGGGACGGCATCCAGTCGACGTGGATCGGGCCCGCCAACTACCAGCGCCTGTTCGGGGACCCGAACTTCTGGCGGGTCGTGCTCAACAACGTGATCCTCCTGGCGGCGGTCCCGTTCGCGATCCTGATCCCGCTGCTCGTCGCCTATCTGCTCAACGAGCACGTGCTCGGGTGGCGCTTCTTCCGCTCCGCCTACTTCCTGCCCACCGCCATCAGCTGGGTCGTCATCGGCATGGTGGCCATCCGCGTGTTCGCCGTCGAGGGGATCCTCAACCACCTGTTCGACGCCGTCGGCCTAGACGTCCAGACCGACATGCTCTCGGGCGAGTACTCGGCGATGGTCGCAGTGGCGATCACGTTCGTCTGGTCGGTCTTCGGCACCAACACGATCATCTTCATCACCGGGATGGCGACGCTCGACCGCGAGGTCTACGAGGCCGCCCGCGTGGACGGCGCGAGCCCGTTCACGACCTTCCGCAAGATCACCATCCCGATGCTGATGCGGTTCATCCAGTTCGCGTTCATCCTGACGCTGATCACGGCCTTCACGGCCCTGTTCAGCCTGATCTTCGTCATGACCGGCGGCGGCCCGGGCTTCGGCTCCACGACGCTCGAGTTCTACGTCTACCAGCAGGGCTTCCAGGTCGGCGCGTTCGGCTACGCGGCGGCCATCGGCATCGTCCTGTTCGTCGTCGTGTTCGCGATCAGCCTCGCCCAGCTGCGGCTCTTCCGCAGCCGGCTCGACTAGGGGCGCGCGGTGGACGCCAGACGGCGCCGACGCATCGGCCGCTTCGCGATGTTCCTGATCCTGTGCGTGGTCGTCGTGATCATGCTCTTCCCGTTCGTCCTCATGATCGTGACGTCGTTGCGGTCGAAGGACCAGTACATCGCCGGCAGCGGCTTCTCGCTCGACTCGTGGCGGCAGCTGTTCTCCACCGTCCCAATCGTGCAGCAGCTGTGGAACTCCACGGTGGTCACCGCGGGCGGCGTCGCGCTGATCCTGGCCGTGAGCACCACGGGCGGCTACGCCTTCTCCAAGCTGACCTTCAGGGGCTCCGGGCTGGTGTTCCTCGCGATCCTGTCCGGGATGATGATCCCGATGCAGTCGATCATCATCCCGGTGTACGTGAACGTGGCCCACGCGCATGGGGTCAACCAGTTCTGGGGCGCGATCCTCGTGTACGCGGCGCTGGGCGCCCCCTTCGCCACCTACCTGATGACCACCTACTACCGCGGCATCCCCACCGAGCTCGTCGAGGCGTCGGTGATGGACGGGGCGAGCTACTGGCAGATCTTCCGGAAGGTGATGCTCCCGCTCGCAGTCCCGGCGATCACGACGGTGGCCGTGCTCCAGGTCATCCAGATCTGGGACGACCTGCTGGTGGGCCTGCTGTTCCTCCAGACGCCGACGGTGCGCACGATCACGGTGGGCCTCGCCGTGCTCCAGAATGGCCGCGTGGTGAGCATCCCGCTGCTCATGGCCGGCTCGCTCGTGAGCGCCCTCCCCGCCATCGTCGTCTACCTCATCTTCCAGCGGAACCTGATCCAGGGCCTGACCATGGGGGTGAACAAGTGACCATCTCGGTGGACGCCGAGCTCGAGCCGCCGGGTCTGCCGGCACACGAGCGGCGAGAGCAGATCGCGAGGCTGGTGGACGAGCACCAGCGCGTGGGCGTGGCGGACCTCACGATCCGCTTCGGGGTGACCGACGCGTCGATCCGACGCGACCTCATCCTCCTCGAGGGGGCGGGTCGGTTGCGCCGAGTCCACGGCGGTGCGGTGAGCCTGGCGGCGAAGCTGGCGGGCGGCGTGTACGCCAACAAGCTGCGCGTGCACCGCGAGGAGAAGGCGCGGATCGCCGCCGCCGCCGCCCGTCTTGTCAGCCCCGGCGAGATCGTCCTGTTCGACTCGGGCACCACGGTGGCCCAGGTGGCCATGCAGATGCCGCCCACCCTGCGGTCGCCGAGCGCGATCACCGTCGTCACGTACTCGCTGCCCGTGGTGGACGAGATCGGCGGCTGGGACGCGCCGCACCTGGTGGTGGTGGGCGGGCTCTACCTGCCCGACTACCGGGCGTTCGTGGGCCCCGGCGCGATCGACGGCCTCAAGGCGCTGACGGCCGACACGATCTTCGTGGGTTGCGACGGGCTCAGCGTAGAGTCGGGCCTCACCACGCCCCATGTCCTGGTCGCCGAGGTTGGCGCTGTCGCCACGTCGCGCAGCCGACGGGTGGTGGCCGTGGCCGACTCGTCCAAGCTGGGCCGGCAGGGCTTCACCACGATCGTGCCCCTCTCGCAGGTGGACGTGCTGATCACCGACAGTGCGGCTGACCCCGAGCGCGTCGCCGAGATCCGCGCCGCGGGCGTGGAGGTGCTGCTGGCGTGACCGCGGCCGCCGTCCGGGAGGTCGTCTGGGAGGGGCTCCCGGCTCTGGCCCTGGACAACGGGCTGGTGTCGGCCACCGTGGTCCCCTCGATGGGCGGCCACGTCGCCTCGCTGCGAGACGTGGCGGGCGACCGCGAGCTGCTCTGGCGGAACCCGCGGCTCACGCCCAGGCTCGCTCCGTACGGCGCCTGGTTCGACGACTGGTGGTCCGGGGGCTGGGACGAGGTCTTCCCGGGCGGAGACCTCTCCACCCTCCACGGCGAGAAGCTCCCCTACATGGGCGAGCTGTGGTGCACGCCCTGGTCGGGGTCCCCTGCCGCGGCGCCTGACGGGTCCGAGGCCACCGTCACCGCCACAGCCCTGGGCAACGTCGCGGCGGCGCGGTTCACGCGACGGCTCGCGCTGCGGGCCGGGCAGCCGGTGCTGTGGGCCAGCTACCGTGTCGAGAACCTCGACGTGCGCCCGCTGTCGTTCACGTGGGGCGTGCACCCGGCGTTCGCGGTGGGGGCCCAGCACCGCATCGACCTGCCGCCGAGCACCGGCATGGAGGTGGGCGTCACGTCCGCGCCGCTCATGGGCACCGTGGGGCAGCGCTACACCTGGCCGTCGCTGCCGGTGTCGACCCCAGAGCCCGCGCCCGGCGTCCGAGGCGGCGTCCGCGACATGGCTGCCGTCCTGGGCCGCGAGGCGGGCGTCTTCGGGGGCCACTGGGCCGCCGGCCTCCCGGACGGCTGGCTCGCGCTCACCGACACGATCGCCCGGCGCGGGGTCGCCCTCGTGTTCGACCGCGACGTCTTCCCCCACGCCTGGCTGTGGCAGGTGTACGGCGGCTGGCGGGGGCACCAGCTCCTCGCGCTGGAGCCCTGGACGAGCCATCCGCAGGACCTCGAGGGCGCGCTCGCCGCGGGCCGCGCGCGCACACTGGCGCCGGGCGAGCGCCTCGAGACCTGGGTCGCGTTCGCCCTCCACGAGGGCCTCGACCAGGTCACCGGCGTGGACCGCAGCGCGGACGGGCTGGTCGTCCGGTAGCCAGGTCAGCGGCGGGCGCCGGGGCAAGCCGAGACGAGAGCGCCAGCGTGCCACCGGGCCTTCCGTCAGCAGACCCTCGCGGGCGTCGTCACCGTCCCTCACGCCCGTCGGGCCAACGAACCGCCCCCGCACCCGACCGGAAGGTCCCGCGTCTCTCGGCCCACGGGTCCGGTGCTGCGCGACAGATGGCCCCTAGGAGCCGCCGCCAGCCTTGGGCACAGTACCGGTGCGACCGCGGAGCGCAGGCTTCGGTTCGGCCGCGGGAGCCACGAGGGAGCGGTGAGGATCAACGGCGCGGGCCCCGGCGGCGCGAAGATCGCGGTGCAGCTGGCGATCTTCGACTTCCCCATGCTGGTCGCCGGCTTCCGCTCCGTCATCGACGCCGAGCTGGACATGGAGGTCACGGGCACGGCGAGCACGCTGGAGTCCATCCCCGAGTCGCTCGCCCACTCGGCGCCCGACGTCGTCATCGCCGAGTGCCAGCCCGTCTCCGCCCCGGGCAGCTCCACCTTCGAGGCGATCGAGCGGGTCCGCGCCGCGGCGCCGGCCGCGCGGATCATCGCCCTCGAGTGCCGCAGCGGCAACGGCAGCGAGCAGTTCTCGATGGCCCTCAAGGCAGGGGCAGACGGCTTCCTGACGCGCGAGGCCGAGCCGTCGGACCTGGTGGCGGCGCTGCGGTCGGTGAGCCGGGGCCAGACCTACGTCTCGCCGTCGATCGTCACCAAGATGGTCAACACCTACGTGCTCCGGAGCCCTGACGCCCCGGCCGCGGACGCCTATGCCACGCTCTCCGAGCGCGAGCGGGAGGTGCTGCTCCTGGCGGCCGTCGGGCACACCAACCGCGAGATCGCCAAGGTGTTCCACCTGTCCGAGCAGACGGTCCACAACTACCGCGCGAACATCATGGAGAAGCTGGGCTTCCACGACCGCACCGAGCTGCTCAAGTTCGCGATCCGGCGCGGGATCATCAGCGTCGCGGACCTGTAGCCCGTCGCGATCCGGCCCAGCGCGCTGGGCGGCCCTGCGGGCGGCTCCCCCGGCGGGACATGGGCCGGAGGAGCCGCAGCCGGACGGGGAAGCGTCCGGACGGGCGGGGAGTCCCGTCGCAACTCCCGAGGCCGCTGCGGACGGATAGGTTTCAGCCGGCCCGTGCGCGCCGCTACTGCGCGGCTGCGTCGACGGCGGCGAGGACCTCGGCCGGGTCCAGCGACGAGCCAGAGAACCGGGCGACCTCCCTGCCGCGCGCCATCACCGTCACGGCGGGCGCCGCCGTCAGGCCCAAGCCCTTCCCGACCGCCGTCTCGGCCTCGATCGCGGCGGAGGTGGCCGGGCTCGCCATGCAGGCGTCGAGCGGCGGGACATCCCAGCCCAGCTTCGCGGCCAGCCAGAGCAGCCCGCGCGTGGTGAACACGCCGGCGCCGGCGCCCTGCGCCGACACCGAGAGGATGTCGTGGGCGAACCAGACGGTTGCCTCGCGGTCGTCGGCGGCGCAGCGGATGAACGACGCGGCGGCCGCCGACTCGCTGCCCAGGGTCGCCAGGTCGCGGAGGATCAGCCGGACCTCGCCGGCCGCGACCCGGGCCCGCAGCTCGGGTTCAAGGGTCTGGGCGATGGCGTGCATACCGGTCGCCTGGTAGTCCACCCAGAGCTCCACGCTCACCGGCGCCGACGAGGCGCCCGCCGTCCGGCCGCTCGTCGCGGTGGCGGCCCACGGGTCGCCCGACGGCCGTGTCGTCGGCGCCGGGGTTGGGGTCGCAGCGGACTTCGCCGCGGCGTCGATCACCGCCAGCAGCTCCGGGACGCTGGGGACGCCGAGGAAGGTCCGGCCCGGCAGATCGACCGTCGGCGTCGAGGAGACCGATGCCCGCACACCGGCCGCCGTGTCGGCGAGCACCTCGACCAGCACGTCGTGTCGCTGGGCGCACGAGGTGTATGCAGATACGTCCACGCCGACGCCGGCGGCGAGCCGGGTGAGGGTCGCCGTCGAGAAGGCACCCTGGTTCTCGCCGTTCTGGGCCGCATAGACGGCGTCGTGCATCTGCCAGTACTTGCCCTGCTCGCCTGCGCAGCGCACGGCGATGGCCGCATCGAGCGATTCGGGACCGATGAACACGAAGTCACGGTGCGTCACAGCCACCGTTCCGTCCGCGATCCGCGGCGCCAGCTGCGGCAGCACGGTCTCGGCGAACCGTGCGCAGAACGGGCACTGGTAGTCGGCCCAGTACGTCAGCTGCACCTTTGCCGCTGCGCTGCCGAGGCGCGGGCCGTCGGACGTGAGGCCCTCGAGCGGCGATGCGGCGGACGGCCCGGCGGACGGCCCTGCCGACGGTGCGGACGGTGCCGTCGACCCGGCAGCCGCGGCCTCGGGGCTGGACGACCCGCCGGACACCGCCACGCTGTCGCCCGGCGCGGTCGCGCGGCCGACCACGATGCCCGTCCCGAACGCCAGCGCCACCGCCAGAACCGCCGCAATGGTCCGCGCGATGCGGCCCGGCCGACTGGCACCGGCTCCGGGCAGGAGGCGGCCCGGCCCCACCGCGACCCCGTCCTCGCCGAGCGTCTCCTCGTCTCCGACGGCCGCCTCCTCGTCGGGGTCATCGGTGCTGTCAGGGTTGTCCGCCAGCGGGGCTGGGTTGTGGAACGCGGGCCCCGGGGCGGCGGCCTGGTCAGCCCCGACGGGCGCGGGATCGGGTGCCGAGACCGGATCGCCCGGCTCTGGGTTGCTCACGGACCCATGGTGCCGCATCCGACGGCCGCCGGACGCCCGCTCGCGCCGTCCCGCGCATACTCGGCGCCGTGAGCAGCACCCCACCGCTCGACCGCATGACCGCGGGGGCACGCGCCGGCGAGCAGCGACGCGTCCTCCAGCGCGTCGCGGATGCCCTCGCCTGGTCCCTGGAGCCGGCAGAGGTCGCCGCGCAGCTCATGGACGCCGCGTGCACCGCGCTCGGCGCCCCGCAGGGCTGGTGCGCGGTGCGCACCGAGGACGGCAGCGAGGTGCAGATGCTGGCGTCCCGCGGCTACGACGCGGCGACCATGGCGACCTGGCGCCGTGTTCCGATCGACGCCGACGTGCCGATGACCCTGGCGGTGCGCACCGGGCAGGCGATCGTCCACGCCTCGGCGGCCGATCGGCTGCGCGACTACCCCGCCCTCATCGGCAGCCCCGCGACGCGCTACGTCGAGGCGTCGGCCGTGGTGCCGATGGTGTTCGAGGGCCGCACGACGGGCGCGCTCGCGGTGACCTTCGACCGTGTGATGGACATCGACGCCGGCGACCGGTGGTTCCTCGAGGCCCTTGCCGCGCACGGGGCGGGTGCCATGGAGCGAGCGCGCCTGTTCGAGGCCGTCCGGCAGCGCGACGCGCGGCTCAAGCTCGGCCTGGAGGCTGCGGGAACCCGGATCTGGGAGTGGGACATCGCCGCCGATCGCGTGCGCTGGACGCCGGAGCCGCCGGCCTCCGCGGAACCGGTGGGCAACGGGGCGTCGGCCCAGGCGTGGATCCTGACCGTGCATCCGGCCGATCGAGAGCGCGTCCGGGCGGCCATAGAGGCGTGTCTCGCGCACGGAGGCTCGTACGAGCTGGAGTTCCGGGTGGGGGGCAGCACCGAGCCGGAGCGATGGCTGTCCGGCGTCGGCCGCCTGCTCGTCAACGACCGGGGCGAGCCGACCACGATCATCGGCACCACGCGCGACATCACCGAGCGCAAGGTGGCCGAGCTCGAGCGCAACCGCCGGCTCGAGGCCGAGCGCGAGGCCGCGCGCCCGCGCG
>JAKAMV010000893.1 GCA_021812735.1 Chloroflexota bacterium
GTCCTCGTTGGACGGGCCTTCGTCCTCGTTCGCCACGCACGTGGCCCGGTGGGCCGCGGGCATGGCCCGGCGGGCCGCGGCCGCAGCCCCGTGGGCCGCAGACATAGCCCCGCGGGCCGCGGGCCCCGCGGCTCGAGCGTCGCACCGTCGAGCCGCACATGCCGGCCCGCGAACGTGACGCGCTCGCCGCGCAGCAGCCTCGCGAGCACCGCGACCGACTCGGCGAAGCGGCCGACCGGCCGCCCGGACTCGAACCCGAACATCTGCCAGCTCGTGTCCCCCTCCGGACCGCCGGCGCCGATGCCGAGGACCAGGCGTCCACCGCTCACCTCGTCGAGGGTGTCGGCCATGCGGGCGAGCAGGCCGGGGTTGCGGAACCCGGTGCACGCGACGAACGGCCCGACCCCGATCCTGTCGGTTGCCTCCGCCGTCGCGGTGAGCACGGTCCAGCATTCGCGGAACCCGACCTCGCGGCCGCTGCCCAGAACGCGGACCAGATGGTCGGGGACCCAGAGCTGGTCGACGCCGAGGGCCTCGGCGGCGCGCGCCAGCGAGCGGATGTCCCTCCAGGTCGCGACGCTGCCGTCTGAGCGCGGCCACGTGGGGAGGCTGACGCCGATCGCGGGACGTCTAGTCGATGCGGTCATGCCTTGAATGCTACGCCGCCGGGCCCGGCAGTCGAATCGGTGCACCGCCCCCCGCCGCGCCTGCGCTCGAGCCGGTAGGATCGGGACGTGCTCTACCGCGCCGACCCCTGGCTCCACGTGATCGCCGGCTGCATGTCGTCGGGCAAGACCGACGAGCTCCTGCGGCTGCTCCGCCGAGCCGAGATCGCCCGCCGCCGGATCCTGCTCGTCCGCCCGGACGTGGACGACCGCACGCCGCCCGAGTATGCCGAGAGCCGGAGCAAGGCGCGCTACCCGAGCACGCCGGTGCCCAAGCGCGATCCGGTCGAGATCCTGGCCGTTGCACGGGAGCGCGACGTCGACCTCATCGGGATCGAGGAGGCCCAGTTCTTCGACGCGAGCCTGGTCCAGACCGTGGAGACGCTCCGCCAGAGCGGACGCCACGTCATCGCCAGCGGGCTCAACACCGACTTCGCGGGCCGCCCGTTCGGGCCGATGCCGCAGCTCCTCGCCCTGGCCGATGAGATCACGATGCTGACGGCCATCTGCGTGGTGTGCGGCGAGACGGCCACGCGCACCCAGCGCCTGGTGGGCGGCCGCCCGGCAGCGGTCGACGACCCGCTCATCGTCATCGGCGGGTTCGCGACGCCGGCCGTGGAGACGTACGAGGCGCGCTGCCTCCGCCATCACGAGGTGGCGGCGGCCCGGGCGGCGCGCGGCGTGGTGGCAGACGAGGGCTGATCGCGCCGGCCTCGGGCCCCAGTTCTCCACACCTTGTCCACGTGCGGCCCGCGAATCGTGGACAACTCTGCCGCGGATTCGTCGAACTTCGTGGACAACCCCATTGGAGCCCAGGGTTGCCGCCGGGTATCGTTCGTCTTGCCCGAAGGGGCCGGTGGCACCGACACCGGACCGGTGAGCAATCGCCGGACCGGGTCTCTGGAACCTCCGCCACGGTGGCCGCAAGGTCGTTGAGGTGGAACGGAGCCGGAGCCGCTGCGGCAAGGCCGAGCTTGCTCGGTCGAGTCGTGGGCGAGCCGGTGCGCATGGTTCCTTCGGGCGCTTTCGTGTGCCCCTCGTCGCCAGCGCCCAGCGCGACGCCGCACCCGTGGAATCCTCAGGACCGCCGTCATGGGCAAGCGCTCCGCAGGCCTGCTCCTGTACCGCCACACCGATGGTGTCGTCGAGGTCCTGATCGCCCACCCCGGGGGCCCGATCTGGGCGCGCCGCGACACGGCCGCGTGGTCCATCCCGAAGGGCGCGCCGCTCGACACCGAGACGGACCTGCTGGTGGCCGCCCGACGGGAGTTCGAGGAGGAGACCGGCCACGACGCCCCCGACGGATGCCCCATCGACCTCGGGGAGGTCCGGATGCGCTCGGGCAAGACGGTCCACGCCTGGGCGTACGAGGGCGACCTCGACCCCGGCAAGGTGCGCAGCAACGAGGTTGAGGTGGAGTGGCCGCCGAGGACGGGACAGACGGTGGTGGTCCCCGAGATCGACCGCGTGATCTGGGCCCGGCCGGCCGAAGCGCGCCGACGCCTCAACCCCGCGCAGGCCGAGTTCGTGGACCGGCTGCTCACCGCCCTCGCCCGCTCGTAGGCACCCAGCGGACAGTCGGCCAGACGCAACCCCGGCTGCAGGAGCCCGCAACCGCCCGCCCGCCTCCCCTCGCCGGTCCGCTCGGGTCAGATGCCGGACCGCGGCCGCGCCCTTCGGCGGATGCCGAGCAGAACGGCGAGACCGAGTCCCCAGACCGACCATGACACCAGGCGGTGGATCGCTAGGAAGGCGTCCGTGCCCAGCGTCAGCGCCATCGCCACCCGGAGACCGGCCTCGATGACCAGCGCGGCCCCGATCACGATCGTCGCCGCCCGTCCCGTCCCGGGCGGGGCCGGCCGGCCCAAGCGGCGAAGGAGGGTCGGCACGATCGGCCGACCGACGGCTGCCGAGGCGAGCAGCACCAGGCCGATGAGGCCGAGGATCCAGGATTCGCCCACCTTGAGGACGACGGGGCTGCCGCCCGCGATGAGCGACCCGAA
>JAKAMV010000894.1 GCA_021812735.1 Chloroflexota bacterium
CGACAGCGAGAACGCGTGCTACGAGGCGGTCCGCGACCGCAAGATCGTCAAGGGTGACGTGGTCGTGATCCGATACGAGGGGCCGGTCGGCGGCCCGGGCATGCAGGAGATGCTGAGCGTCACGGGCGCCATCCAGGGCCAGGGCCTGGGCGGCGACATCCTGCTGCTCACCGACGGCCGGTTCTCCGGCGGCACGCACGGCCTGATGATCGGCCACGTCGCGCCGGAGGCCGCGGTGGGCGGGCCGATCGCCCTGGTCGAGGAGGGCGACACCATCTCGGTGGACGTGGACCGCAAGGAGCTCAACCTCGAGGTGGACGGGGCGGTCATGGCCGAGCGCCGAGGCCGCTGGACGCCGCCCGCCCCGCGGTACACCGTGGGCGCGATGGCCAAGTACGCGGCGCTCGTGTCGTCCGCCTCGGAGGGCGCCGTGACCAACGGCGCCGCGCTCCAGCGGGCGCTCCATGCGCGGACCCACGGCTAGCGGCCGCCACGACGAGCGAGACGACAGGCCCGGGGCCGGGCAGAACGGAGGTCGAGATGCCGTCGCACCCGACGCCCGGGCTGGCGCCCCGGACCATCACCCCGTTCCCCTCGCTGCCGGCCCGTCCCGGCCTCGTCGGCGTCCGCCTGTCCGCCACCGAGCAGACCGAGCTCGACTGGCACCGCATCGACGAGACGTGGACGGCCGCGGGCGAGGAGCACGTGGTCTCGGCGTGCTGGCTGTCGGACCACCTCTCCGACGCCTCGCGCGACCGCAATGGCCCGGCCTTCGAGTCGCTGACGCTGGCGTCGGCGCTGGCCCACCGCGTCGGCGGGAAGTGGATCGGGATCGCAGTGGCGTCGGCCACGTTCCGTCACCCAGCCCTCCTTGCCAAGGCCGCGACCTTGCTCGACAACGTGACCGTCGGGCGGTTCATCCTGGGCCTCGGCTCGGGCTGGCACGAGGGCGAGCACGACGCGTTCGGCATCCCGCTGCCACCGCTCCCCGAGCGCTTCGACCGCCTCGAGAGCCAGCTCCGCGTGCTGCGGGCGCTGTTCTCGGAGCAGGCGCGGCGGAGCCCGGGGGTCACGCTCGACGACCCGTTCTACCCGCTCCGCGAGGCCACCAACGAGCCGCCGCCCGTGCGCCCCGGCGGGCCGCTGCTCTGGCTGGGCGCGGGCAGGCCGCGCGGTCTCCGTCTGATGGCCGCCTTCGCGTCCGGGTGGCCGATGCCCGGCAACCGGCCCGGCGACGTGGAGTTCTTTGCTCAGGCGCGAGACCGGATCCTCCGGGCGCTCGAGGCGGCGCGTCGCGACCCCTCGGAGTTCTCGTTCGCGGCACAGCTCACGTGCGGGACGACGCCGGCCCAGCGGAAGGCCGCCCTCGCCACGGCCCGGCGCTTCGTGGCCGCCGGCGCCACCCACGTGATCCTCGGGCTTCCGGCGTCCATCGCGCCCGACGGCATGATCGCCTTGGCCGATGAGGTCGCGGAGCCGCTGGTCGAGGGCGCTGCGGCAGGCGGTGGGGCCTCGTGACCCTTGATGTCCGCGGGCTCGACGCCGCCGACCCGGCGGCTGTGGCCACCTACTGCTCCATCCGGACTTCGGTCGACGCCGACGATGGCGAGACGCCGGAGAGTGTCGCCTGGGAGGACGCCACGTTCCCACGCCAGGTGTGGCGATTCCTGGCGTACCTCGACGGCGAGCCAGTCGGCGCCGCGAGCACGGGGCGACTGCACATCTACGGTGCGGATCACCCGCGCTACTACCTCGGCCTGTGGGTGTTGGCCAGTGCGCGACGGCGCGGGGCGGGCACCTCCCTCTACCGAGCGGCGAGCGATGTCGCACGCGCCCAGGGCAGAACCGGGTTCCGCTGCTGGACGACCGAGGTGCACAGGGACGGCATCGCCTTCTTCCTGCACCGAGGGTTCACCGAGCAGGACCGCTCGAAGGCCGTTGCGCTCGACCTGCGACGCCTTCGGGGCTCGGCGACAGCCCCGCTGCCCGCGGCCGGCGTGCCTGCCGGGTTCGCGCTCGTCACCCTGGCGGACCAGCCGGAGCTCGTCGCCGGCGTCCACGGCGTCGCCGTCGAGGCCTTCCCGTCCATCCCGAGCACGCCGCCGATGGATCCGGGCTCGCTCGAGGAGTTCACGGCCCGGGACGTCTACCGCCCGGGGATCCCGCTCGACGGCTTCTTCGTCGCCATCGAGACCGCGACCGGCGAGGTCGCCGGTTATGCCAACCTCATCTACTCGGCCGGCAGCACGACTGTCGCCGACCACGACATGACCGCCGTCCGCCCCGCCTTCCGAGGCCGGGGTCTCGCGCTCGCGCTGAAGCGGGCGACGATCGCCTGGGCGCTCGCGGCTGGCCTGGACGAGATCCACGCCAACAACGACGAGGCGAATGCGCCGATGCGATCGGTCAATGCCCGCCTGGGCTATCGGCCGCTCCCCGATCAGATCGGCTTCGCGGGGCCGCTCGCGCCGGTCGACTGAGACTGGCCCCGCTAGACTCGCCCCCGTGACCATCGACCTCAACGGGATCCAGCTCCGCAACCGCCTCCTCACGTCGGCCAGCCTCCTCGGCTACGGCGCGTCGAAGAGCAGGCTCATCCTGTACGGCCTCTCGCCGATCGCCCAGTGGGTGCCGCTCGAGCGCTTCGGCGCGGTCACAACGC
>JAKAMV010000895.1 GCA_021812735.1 Chloroflexota bacterium
AGCCAGATGTACGTCAAGAAGACCACGGCTAAGGTGGCTATCCCCATGCCGACCCGGACCCATCCGAGGTCGCGGATCCGCGGTGCGCTATCCACGGGAAGTTCCTCGCGAGCGAGTGGGTCGCGGCGGTCGGACCATCACTCCTAGGCTAACGCCTTGATGGAGCCCTTGGTGCTGACAGGCGGGACAGCGGCGCGTTCGCCGTTGACGATCGTCACCGACGGGACCCCGGGGCATCGTCCCCAACGAGTACAGCGGCATGGCCGGAATCAGATTCGCCCGGGACCGACGCGGAGGTTGACGTGCTCTGGCTGCCCCCGCCCGATCCTCTCGCGGGGCAATCGGTGCAGCCCCTCCCTTCGCACCTTGATCCGCTCGCAGCGTCGGTGGTTGACACCCAGTCGCACGCCCGCCGGAGACAACGCCCGAGTGCCACTCCCGAGGACACCGGGATCGCCCCTGCGGCCTGCCGCTGCCGCAGGGGATGCTGTACCGTCTCGTGGGACGATCTCGGTCTTCCGGCGCCACTCGATCGCTTGGGTTGCGGGATTGCCATGAGCGAGACGACCAATGTCGACGTTCGCGGGGCCCGGCGCGCCTGCCAGCTCGCGCCTCCGTGCCTCGATAGTGGCCCTCGTTACGCCAGCTCGTCGCCGGGCCATCCGCGACGGGTTCACATTGGTCGGCCTGCTCGGGATCGTCGAGCAGTTCGTGCAGACGATCCTCAGCGGCGGCGGCCCTGACCAGCCTGCCTACTGGGGCTTCCACCTCGACACGTTGTACCGGGGGTCGGCGCTGGGCGGCCAGGCGGCGCGTCTCTACTCGCCCGCCTTCTTCCAGCTCGTGGCGCCGCTCTCGAACCTGCCCTATGCGTGGTTCGTCGCCCTGTGGGCCGCCATTGCCATCGCCGCACTGGTGTGGATCGTGGGGCTCGGGCCCATGCTCGGCGTGGCCATCCTGTGGGTCGGGATCGTGGGCGAGATCCCGGGCGGCAACATCCACATGCTCATGGCCGCGGCGATCGTGGTCGGCTTCCGATATCCGGAGGCGTGGAGCTTCGTGCTGCTCACCAAGGTCCTGCCGGGTCTCGGTCTGCTCTGGTTCCCGCTCCGCGGCGAGTGGCGGCCCTTCCTGCGCGCGCTCGCCGCGACCGCCATCGTCGTCGCCATCTCCGCGGTGTTCGCGCCGCAGCTCTGGGCGGGCTGGATCGCGCTGCTTGTCCGCCAGGCGACGGGGGGCGGCGATACGGGCACCTCCTACGGGCCCTTCTCGCTGCCGATCCGGATGGCGCTGGGCCTCCTCGTCCTGGTCTGGGGAGCGCGCACGGACCGTCGCTGGGTCGTGCCGATCACCGCGGTGCTCGCATCACCCATCCTGCCGGTCGCGCCCTCGATGCTGGTTGCCTGCATCCCGCTGGCACGCAGGACCGTACCTCAGGATCCGGAGCTGGGCACCACGATCACCGCGCCCGCACCGTCGTAGACGAGGCGGAACTCGGGAGAGGCGAGCAATTGCGCCCGGATGGCGCCCGAGGGGTCGGACCCCGCGGCGTAGGCGCTGCCGTTGGCCGGCACGTAGATCGCGAAGTCGGGGCTGGCGTGTGACACGAGCCACCGGCGCACGCAGGCGAGGTCCGCCGGCTGGCACGCCCGCAGCTGCGTTTCCGCCGCGATCTCGGCCGCGCGGATCGGCGGCGCGACCCACTCCAGCCCCTGGCTGGTGTCAAGCGTGCCGTGGTCCGAGAGCGCCGGGAACCACTCGCTCAGGTCGTCCGATCCCCACGTGTCGGTGGCCAGGACCAGGAACCGCCGGTCCGGCGGCTGGTTCGCCCGCACCCAGGCCATCGCGGCGCGGTCGGACGCCGCGAGCGCCACGTGCGGGGCGAGGAAGACCGAGGGCGTCAGCAGGCTCGCGATCACCAGTCCGACCGACGCCGCGCCGACCAGCCAGGCGCCGGCGTGCGGGAAGCGACGCTCACGCACCAGCGCCCGGAGCGCGGGGAGCAGCACGTCGAGGAGCCCGTCGGCGGCGAGCAGGCTCACGGGCACCACCGCCGCGACCAGCGCGAACCGCACGTCGAGGAAGCAGACCGCCAGGCGCCACAGGACGAGGTACGGCCGCCGGTCGAGCAGCGTGTGCACCTGCCCGAGCAAGTCGAGCGTGGCCGCCAGCGGGGGCGCTCCCACGAGGAAGAACCCGAACGCGTAGACGACCACGCTCGCGACCGGGTCGTGGCCCACCCCACCGCCCGCCGCCACGAAGGGGGCGAGGCCGTGCAGGCGGATCACGTCGAGGACCCAGGGCGCGATGAGGAACGCCGATCCGAGCGCGGCCAGCACGAGGTTGCGCAGGTTCCGCCACGACCGTCGGACCAGCAGCCGGGTGCCCAGGGCGATCACCACGAAGACGCCCGCCTCGGGATGGCTCAACACCGCGAGGCCGGCCAGCACCGCCGTGGCGACCCCGGCCCGCGGCCCCCCGCGGCGCAGCAGGACCAGGCCCTGCCAGGTCGCCAGCAGGGCGAAGAACATCCCGACGGAGCGCGTGAGCCCGCTGCCGAGGGTCAGCCACTCCCAGCCCAGCGGGAATGTCGCGTAGACCAGCGTCGCGAAGAGGGCGCGCCATCGACGCCGGTCCGCCACGCCGGCCGGGGATCCCG